>JABDGM010000016.1:0-59368 GCA_013286045.1 Planctomycetota bacterium
CGTGGCATAACGGTTGAAATCGATGCCGCTGAGACCAGCACGGTATTGCGCCACCAACACCTCCAGCGCCAGCCATGCCTGATCGACACTCGACCTCAGATCTCGCGAACGCTGATGTGCTTGCACGAAGGTGATGATGCCGTTTTCAACCTCCAAATCGGCCTGTAGCACGGTCGCTTGGTAGGTGGCAATTAGCTCGTTAAACGTAGCGTCCTGTAGCCGAACGTTGTTCTTGATGCGGCCGTAGTTCAAAAGATCCCACTGGAACGACGGGCCCACCGAACTATTGAGAGACGACGGCCGGAACAATTGCGACAAATGCTGCGCCTGCCAGCCCAATGTGCCGTTGATCGTGATGGCTGGATACCAATCCGCAGCCGCGATGCCGATTTGCTCGGCTTGTGCCGCCGCGAGGTATTCGGCGCGGCGTACGTCTGGGCGACGCCGCAATAAATCGGCGGGCATACCAACTACAACGTACTCGGGAGCAATCGGAATTTCGGTATTCGGCGCCGAAGCGAGAATGTTCGTCAAATCGACCGCTGGAATGCCTAGCAGAATGCAAAGCTGGTTTTCGGCAGTTCGCAAATCTGCGACGAACTGGTCGCGCTGGGCCCTGCTCTGCTCCAAGTTGCTGCGAGCCTGAGCCAGGTCGATGTCCGTCACGCCTTTGCCACCGGCGTTGCGGCGTTCGCCAATGAACGCGAGCACGTCTTCCTGCACGTGAATCACGACATCCAGCAGGCGAATTCGCTCTTGGGTCGTACGCACTGTGATGTAATCGGCCGCGGTATCGGATACCAGCGTCACGATGGCGGCGTCGTAATCGAATACCGATGCGTTGAGCGTATCCTCGGCAGCTATGATTGCGCGTCGGAAGCGGCCCCAGAAATCGAGTTCCCAAGCCAAATTAAAGCTGAAATTCCACTGGTCAAAAAAGTTGTTCCCGGCGCCAATGCGGCGGTACGAACCCGTCGCGTTCTGTGTTTGCGGGAAATATTCGCCCCGCGCGATACCGAGCTGAGCGCGGGCAGCGAGCACGCGGTAACCCGCTTCGCGGAGCGTCAGGTTTTGATGATAGGCTTTGTCGACGAGGCAGTTCAGGAGCGGATCACCGAACAACGTCCACCAGCCTGCCAGATCATCGCAGTCGGTGTGCACATGCTTGTCGGCCGCATCGATCCAGTTGTTCGCGACCGGCGCGGTCGGCGGACAGAAGTTAGGTCCGACCTTGCAGCCATTGTGGAAGTACTCGCGCACGCCCGTGCAGCCGGGCATGCCGATCAGCGTCAGGCACACGACGAGCCAACGCAAACAACGTGAGTTGGATAATCTAACCATGGCGAGAACTGCCGCTGCGGCCCAGTCCGCCCAAGTGCCGCGAGAAGAGAAGTGCGAGGCGTACTATAAGCTTCGACGCCGTTTAAACGCTTCGTTCAGCACATCGCGAATAGCAGCTAGAGCCGCCGCGACCGGAGAAGTTTGCCAAAATCGCCGAGGCGCGACTGCACTGCTGGCACGTAACAGCGTCGCATTGTTTTTAGGCGGAAAGCCTCGTCAGGATCGGAGATTGCGCCGCTAACGCTTCACAACGTTACGATTGCTAGCGCGCGTATCCGGATGGCGGCAACTCAAGTGCTGCTGCTAGTGGGGATCGCTCTGCCCTACCCTCTGCTAGCGAACAATTTGTGGTGGAGTTCCAACTCGAATTTGTCCGACCACTCGTGGAACGCATCGCTAAGGGCGATATCGTCGGCATTTGGATTCGCGGCGGACCAGTTCTCACTGCCGGCCGGATTTTGCGATGAGTCGGAATGGGAATGGCCGAGCGGCTGCCCGACGGCGAGAATCTCCAATAGGCGATCATTGCCGGCGGTATCGCTAGCATGCCCTGCTGACTCGAGAACGGAATCGACTGCCGTTGCTCGCGTAGCCGACGGGAGCGCGATCCCATACGCGCGGGAAAACGCCGGCGGCAGCGCATCACTTGTCGAATCATCTTGAAGAGGCACGGCGGCGTCAGACGCTACCGTTTCAGAATTGCTCACTCCAGCGGCCACGATCGCTTGACCGCTTACTGCGGCACCGCCGGCCGGTCCTGGCACCGTGATCAGCATCAACGGCGGTGAGCCCGCGCTGCTTTGTGCGATTTCAACGTCGGTTTCGTCGACAACCTTGTCGCGGTTGAAGTCGTACGGATTGGTGATGGCTGCCGACGCCGTTTGATTGTTCTGAACCGCAAGCACATCGGCTTCATCGACGTTGGCATCGGTCGGTGAATTGCCGGTTTCGCCAATCTGGTTGCCGAAGTAGAACACGTCGTCTTGAGCCAGGCCAGTGTTTTCATCGGCTTTCAAGACGACTTGCACCCACTCGTTCTGGATGACGTTGTTGCCCCAGACCAGCTCCAAGCGAACCGACCCGTTAACGCCAAATCCGGGGTACTCGGTGACAAAATCGGGATCGGGCGCGAGTTCCCAACTCGAAACATCGCTCGAATTGCCCACGTGAATTTCGTAGTCGTCGGGCGTGATCGAACCATCAAAGTTCGTGATGTCGATCATGATGCCGTTAATGCCCTTCGAATAGCTCGAATAGTTGGCAAACGTCGCGGTCTGGCCCGGCAGCAGGACCTGCTTATCCGTGGCGAGCGCAAATCCGTCGGCAACGTTCGACGAACCGTTCTGGCCGTCGAAACTGCTCGTATTGTAGAAGATAAAATGGCCGAGAACTGTAGCGAGGGGTGGAGTGGCATTCGTCTCACCGGAGTAGTCGGACGGCCCGGCGACACCAACCGCTTTGATACGGTAGTAGTACTGAGTTCCGGCGTCGACATCCGTATCGACATAGCTTGTCGCGGTACCGGGCAATGTGGCAATTACTGCATAATCTCCGTCGACGCCGATCTTCCGCTCGATGAGGATGTTCTGCGCGGCGACCGTCGTGTTCGTCCACGAGAGTTGTAGCATTGACCCCGTGTCTGGAACGGTGCTTGCGTTCAAGCCAGCCGGCGCAGAAGGAGCCTGGCCCATCGCAGAGATTTCGCCTGCACTCAAGACGCGGTCGTAGATTTGCACATCATCGAGCTGGCCGTTGAAGTAATTGGCGCCGACGACATTGCCAGTGCTGTTCCGCACGGTCAGCGCGCCGATCAAATAGAACTGCGCTGCCTTATAGCCAACGTCAAACGAACCGGAACCGTTCAGCACGCCATCGACATACAGTTGGACGACGCCGGTCGTTGCGTTGCGCGTCATCGTGATATTGTGCCACTGGCCGTCGTTGATTGGCGCGGTGCTATACACGCCGCCCGTATCGCCGACGAAAATACCAATCTGCCCCGCCGCATTCAGCGTGCCCCAATTAATATCGCCCGACGAACCGAGCTGATCGACGCCCGTCAGGGCAGGCGCTTGCGAGTGCGTGTTGCTGCCGGTTTGCGTTGTTTTGACCCAAGCGCTGAACGTGCTGGTTCCTCCCAGCGGAGTCACCAGGTTACTGGAAACCTGGACGGCCGATTGATTGGTTTGGTTGTACACTCCATTCCCACTGAAGGAGAGCGCCCCTGCACCAATATGACCAGCCACCCATTGCGGATTGGTGGCGCCCACGAGCACACCGGTGTTCGTGCCACTCGAATCGGAAGCGAAAGTACCCAACCCCTCGTTGAACTCATAGTGATAGAGCGGCGGCGTGGCAACAATCGACGCCGTGGCCGTGTTGCTGTATGTGGAGTCGCCGATGGGGTTCGTCGCACTAAGTCGATACGTGTAAACGTGACCTGAAACGATGTTCGTGTCGGTGTACGTGGTCGCATTGACGCTGGCCACGTCGATTTGAACGAACGCGCCGCCGTTATCCGACCGTTCAATCTTGAACGCGTTCTCATTATTGGAAGCGTCGGTCCACGCTAACTGAATCTGTAAACTTGGAATTGTCGACGGCGTCGCAGTCAGGCCAGTGGGGGCAGTCGGAGCCGTCGTCGGATTCACGAGCAGACCGAATACGGTGAGTTTTCCTGAGCTGCCGACGTACACGCGCCCATCGGCGACGGTCGGTACGATGAACTTCACGCCTGCGCCAATCAGACCGCTGGAACTGGTGTAAAGAGCCGTCATCGTTGACCCGTTGGGCACGGCATTGTAGGCCCGCAGCACGGCATCGGACGTGCTGTATTGCACTTCCCAAACGATGCCGTTTGCATCGCTGCCGTACGAGGAAACGGCAGGAGTTGCACCAGGGAAAGCGTAGTTGAAACTTCCCGTCGCGACTGGCGCGGCCGTAATCGTGCCGTTAGATACGGTGTAAGCCTTTAAGACATCGCCGAACGCGTGGTAATAGACCGTGTTGTTGAAGTACGCTGGGCTGCTTGTCGCGTGCGCCATGTTGGCCGTGCCGACAATCTGATTGTTGTCGCTCGAATGATGGCCACCCATGTTGTCGCGATCGAGCAAGTAGATGATGCCGCCTTTGCCGCCGCCGACTACTTCATTGGGATGCGCCCCTGTTTGGTTTGGCAAGAGCAGAACGCCGCCGGATCCCAAGTCCGTATCGTTGTCCGCGAGCGTTTGCTCGTTGTAGGGCGTGAATGTATCGGTCGTGTTGTTAACGACTGACAGCCCGTAGCCATTTTTATTGGGGGTCGGACCGCTCTGCGTGCTGTTGTCTGGCGTCAGTTCTAAGAAAGAATCGCCGTAGTCCCCGACACTCGCGTCGTAATCTCCATTCCCAGTCATGAAATACAAATGAGTGCCGTCGGAGGCGAGGCCAGCGCCGCCTCCCCAAATCCCGCCCTCGCCTTCATGCGAGTCTTCGCTTAGCCCATTGTTAGGCGTAATGTTGAACACCTTGACTAAACCCAGCGTCGACTCGTCGTAACCAAGGATCCAACCGTGATACGGATCGGTGTCGGCGTAGCCAGCATAGGCGAAGTACAGAACACCATTGAGAAGCGTTACCGCGGCGCGTTGAATTTGTTGTTTCGCGACGAACGTAATTGTCCCGCCGACGCTATCTGCACCGTTATTACCCAAGATCGATGCAGCGACGGTCACCGTTTTCTTTGTCGCGCCGCTGGTGATGTCCAGCGCATAGATATGGTGCGAATAATTTCCGCCGCCATCGTCGCGGAACGAATCGATGTACATCGTACCCGTCGCCAGATCGATTACCGGCGTACTGGTGATGCCCACCTGCGGAGTGATGTCGCTGTAAGGTCCATAGCGGCTGCCGAAGTTTTGTGCCGAGACAGCGGCCGCCAGGCCGAGGTTCACATGCCACAACTGACCGCCACCCGCGCCGTTGTTGACGGCGTCGAACGCGTAGACGTCGTTATTCTCCGTCGCCACGATCACGACATTGTGCGTGCCCAAGGCGCCCATGTTCAAATTCGAGACGTACAGCGGCTCGGCGTAAGCCTGGCCCGTAATGTTGTACGAGAACAGCTTCCCGAAGTTGGCACTGTTGACGTTTGCCGGCGTGAGAATCGTCTCTTGCGTGTTGTCGCCTTGGCGCGTCAGGTCGTTGTGCCAGGTCGTCACATTGACCGAGAGCACGCAACGATCTTCAAGTTTTTCGAAGCCCAGCGGCGCGCGCTTGGCAGAAATCTGACGGCGCGAAGTCTTTCCGTTTGACATGGTATGGAAGCCGTTACCGGCGCCTAAAGTTGCGAGTGTCTCTTAATTCTCAGTCCGTTTCATTGCAAACAGCGCGATAAAACTAATCACCACGAGCCCGATGGTCGACGGCTCGGGCACTGCCGCGCTATCGAGCGACGATCCTGCGCCAGGCGCGGGAACGGTATTCCCGAAATTGCCACGCCACAGATTGTATTGGACATCGCCGACAATGACGCCGGTCGTATCGTTGGGCAACGTCTGCGATGGCTGGCCGACGTTGTTCCGCCAGGCGACATAGTCCGCGGCATCTACGACGCCGTTGCCGTTGTAATCTCCGGCAAGGATCGGCGGCCCTACCGTGATGATTCCCGTGCCGGCGAAGTAAAAGTCGAGCTTGTTGACCGCGCCGCTCTGCGAGCTGCCATAGGTGCCATTCGGTTGTTGGGCGCCGTCCAAGATCAGCGTGCTGACCCGATCGTTCTCGCCGGCGCCAACGTTCAGCATGGCGAAGCCGGACAAACTAACGGTCGCGGTATCGGGCAATGCATTCGCGACGCCACTATCGATCGCGAGCGACGTACCGTTGCCCGAGACGAAAACGTTGCCAGTCCCCAGCGAGGCGGATGCTCCCGACATCTCCAGCGTGCCGCCGGAAACTGTGGTGCCGCCCGCGAACGTGTTCGCGCCGCTGAGGATGAGTTTCCCAGCAGACGACTTCACGAGCGCGCTCGTGCTGTCCGTGCCGCTTATAGTTCCGCTGATAGTGGTATTAACGCCGGATTGAACCGCAAGAGTCGAGACACCCGTGGCCAAGGACCAAGCGCCGCTCCAAGTTACAGGCTGGGCGAAACTCGCCATGTTTAATGTGCTTGCAGATTTTGTCTGCATGGCATTCACAATCGTGATCGGCGCTGCCGCGGCCGGCGCGGCGAGCGTGAATTGCGTCGCAGTACCGCCAGTGAAACCCCACCGGATCGGCCCCGTGCCGAAAGAGTTCGCGTTGTTGAAGTTCAAACCGGCGGTCGTGTTCAGGTCCACGCCGCCGGCGAACGTATTGTTCCCGTAAAGGTACAGGCTGCCAGCCGTGCCGCTCAGTTGTCCCTGCCACACGACGGGCGTGACCGAATCGCCACCGATGGCGGCAGAAATGATGAGGTTCTGATCGGCAGTACCACCGACGTAAAACCCCTGCCCGCCTGTATTCGTAAACAAGCTCAGGACCACGCCTGGCGCTCCGGCGATTGTCACCGATTTGCCCGCGCCGTTGCCACCGCCGCTCGTTTGTAGCGCCAAGCCTGCAAACGTTTGGTTGGTACTCGCGGTAATCGTATAACCCTTGTTGTTCGCGTCGGTGCCAGCAGCAAATATTGGGAAGTTATTTCCGTCCGGCCAGGCGATCGGAGCCGTAGTCGTGCCGTTAGCGTTCGTGTTCCAGATCGCGTTGCCCCAGATATAGCTGCCACCGTCGGCGACGCCCGAGCCAGTCGTCGTGCCGTTGATGTCCAGGTAGTAGTGGACTGCCAAGGCGCGATTCACCGGAAAACCGGCGAGGCCGGTGATGGCAAATGCAACCGCGCTTGCAAAATGAAAAAATGCTTTTCGCACGTTCATACGGTTATCTCTGGTCGTAGCGCGGCGGCCGGAAGAGGTGCAACAATCCGCGCGGAGTCGCAAACATAGGGGTCGATTCAGGCGTGGTAGGCAGGTCGGCGGTGCGGGAGACTTGTGGTGAGAAAGTCGCTTTGGCAACGACTAGGAGGATGTCGCCGCCGGGAACCCCTTCCCAGTTATAATCAGGACGCGACATTTTTGCACGCGCGATGCTGCGGCCGGAAGGGGCCAGCGACTGCCGCGGCGATCGCCGCAGCCAAAAAAGAAAAGTCCGCCCCCCGAATGAGAGGCGAACTTTGATCGATCGCGTGAAATTTCCTGTCGAATTCCCGCCTATTTCGCGGCGCTATTCAACACTGGCGGAATCGGTAGCGGCTTTTCGGAGTAGCCGGAATTTTCGGCCGAAGCCCCTTCCGATGGGGTCGTCGCCGGCGGCAACGGATTTTCACTGGCTGGCTGTCCCTGTTGCGGTAGTGGCGTAGGTTGCTGCGGCGGGGTCGCGGCGGGCGGGGCTGTCGTCGACGGCGCGGGTACAGTTGTCGGTTCGGTACCCGATTGGGGCGGTGGAATCATTTCGGCATCGGGTTGTTTAATTGCCGCAGCAGCGCCCGGTGGAGGCAGCAACTCGGCGCAGTTTGTCAGACGAATCTGCCATCCACCGCCAAGGGCCCTGTAAACCTGAATCAAGCCCGCGACGATCTCGCCTTCGGCCTGAGCGAGCGTGTCCTGTTGCAAGACCTGGATTTGTTCGACCTGTGTGACGGTCGTGAAGTCCGTCGAACCGGCTTTGTATTGCAGCAAGGCGACGTTCACGGCGGCGACTGCGTCGTTCACGCTTTGCTGTTGAAACTTCGTCCGCTCTTGCCCTCGCAAGAACACGACGAGGCCGTTCTCGACGTCCTGGTTTGCACTCAGCACTGCCTGTTGATAGGTCGCAATCAGTTCTTGGAAGCGTGCGTCCTGAACTGCAACGTTATTCAGGATGCGGAAGTAGTTCAGCAAATCCCATCGGAACGACGGGCTGATGTTCGCGTTGAAAGCGCCGGGCTCGAACAAGTGGCTGAATTTTTCCGCCGAGCCGCCGAGCGTGCCGTCGATCGACACGTGAGGATACCAATCCGTCTCGGCAATGCCGATCTGTTCGCATTGAGCCGCCACGCGGCGCTCGGCTGCCCGGACGTCTGGACGGCGGCGAAGCAAGTCGGCTGGAATTCCGACGACGACTTCAGACGGAGCCGTCGGGATCGGTCCATGATTAATGCGAAGAAGCAAGTCCTCTGGTGGCATACCCATCAAAATGCACAGCTGGTTGATGGATTGCCGCAATCCAATGCGCAGCTCTTGCAAGCTCGCTTGGGTCGCATTCAACGTGCTGCGGGCTTGGTCTACGTCGAGCTCGCTGATCGTGCTCGCTTTGAACCGCGCTTCGACGATGTCCAGCGTATCCTGCTGAATCTTGACGTTATTCTCGGCGTACTCGATTCGCTGCTCGAACGTACGCATCTGTGTGTATGTGGTCGCGACGTCGCCCAACAGGGTAACTAAGGCTCCGTCGAAGTCTTCCACGGAGGCGTTCAGCGTATCTTCCTGCGATGCGACGGCCCGGCGGAAACGGCCCCAGAAATCAAGTTCCCAATCGAGATTGAAACCGTAATCCCATTGGTCGAAGAACCGAGGACCGACCGGTACTCCTGCGAGCCCAGCCGTCTGCCGGCTGCGCGCGATGCGCTGGTAGTCGCCGGTAAGATTCTGCGTTTGCGGGAACATCTCGCCTTTGGCGATTCCGAGCTGTGCGCGAGCTTGCAGAACGCGGAAGCCCGCTTCGCGGAGCGTTAGATTCTGGTGATACGCAGTGCAGATCAAGGCATCGAGCACCGGATCATTGAAGACTTTCCACCATTGGCAGAGGTCGTCGCAGCCGGTGTTGACGCGCTTGTCATTGGCGTCGATCCAGTTTGGCGCTACCGGCGCGGCGGGGCGGCAATAGTTTGGCCCCACCTGGCAGCCATTGTGAAAGTACTCGCGGATGCCGGTGCATCCCGTCGACGACACGAGCGTCGTAAACGTCGTGATTAGCGTCACGCACTTCCGCAGCGCGCGGCGTACTGAGGGTCGGCGGATGTCGATCTGTCGCAGGGCGTTCGCAGATCGTGATCGAACGGACTGAAAGATGAGAGTTAGCATTCGAATTCTGACCATGCTGCGGGAGTGGGAGCCGCATACGGCGCCCTGTCACGATTGGCACAATCAGACTATTCGACACATTCCGGAGGACCGGTTCCGCCAATAAAGTTCAGGCGGTATCTCCTTCGTTAACTCCCCCAGATTACGACGCCGCTATGAGTATGACAGCACGCTAGATGACTGATTTAGTGCAACGGTAAGTCTTGCTGGCGCTCCGCGCTCGTGCTGGCATGCTTGTGTTTTTCGCGGCGGTCGTTGAACGATTGAATCGCGAAGTAAAACAATGGCGTCAGAAAGACGCCAAACAGGGTGACGCCGAGCATCCCCGCAAACACTGCGACGCCGAGCGTGCGGCGCATTTCGGCCCCGGCACCGTGCGCAATGACAAGCGGCACGACCCCGAGTATGAACGCAAACGACGTCATCAGAATCGGTCGCAAACGCAAACGTACGGCGTCCAATGTAGCCGTTCGCGGGTCGACGCCCGCCTCGTGCTGCTGCTTCGCAAACTCCACGATCAAGATCGCATTCTTGCTGGCAAGGCCGACCAGCACGACAAAGCCGATTTGCGTAAAGATGTTCACGTCGTTGTGTGATATGAACACACCCGTGACCGAGCAGAGCAGGCACATCGGTACCACCAGAATTACGGCCAGCGGCAGCGACCAGCTCTCGTATTGCGCGGCCAACACCAAGAAAACAAACGAAACGGCTAATGCGAAGAAGTACATCGCCGTGTTGCCTGCTTGACTTTGCATGTATGCGAGATCGGTCCACTCCCACGCCATGGACGCTGGCAGTTCTTGATTGGCGATCGTTTCCATCAGTTGCATCGCGTCGCCCGAACTGGTGCCGGGCGCGGCATTGCCCGTTACGGTGGCCGCCGAGTACAGATTGTAGCGCATCACCATGACGGGACCGCTCGTATCGCGCACGTCGAGTAGCGTACCGATCCGCACCATTTGACCTCGATTGTTGCGGACCTGCAGTTCACGGACGTCGGGAACTTTCTTGCGGAACTCCGGGTCGGCTTGCAAGTTAACCTGCCAAGTGCGCCCGAACTCATTGAAATTGTTCACATAGTACGAGCCCAAATACACTTGCAACGTGTTGAACAATTCACTCACTGCAACGCCGAGCGTTTCGCACTTGGTGCGATCGATATCAAGATACAGCCAGGGCGTGTTCGCGCCCGAACTGTTGAAAAGGTTCGTGAGCCCAGCGGTTCGATTGCCGCGGGAGACAATTTGCTCACAAACTCGCTGCAGTTGACCCAAGCCGACGTTGCCCCGGTCCTCAACTACCATGCGGAACCCACTGGTGCTGCCGAGCCCATCGACAGGTGGCGCGCCGAACGCCGTCACCGTGGCATCCAGCGCCGCTCGCCGGCAGCGTTCTTGCAAGTCGGCACTGATCGCTTCTTCGGTAAGATTCGCGCCGTGGCGCTCGTCAAAACTCTTTAGCATTACGTACATGGAGCCCAAGTTGGGCGCGTTTGCACTTAAGATTAAGGACTGCCCGGTGATGCCGACGGTATGCTCGACGCCCGGTGTGTCGTGGGCAATTTTCTCGATGCGATTCATTACGGCGGTCGTTCGCTCGACCGACGCGGAATCGGGCAACTGCACATTCAGCAGGAGATATCCTTTGTCCTGCTGCGGAATGAAGCCGGTAGGCGCTCTATCGAACTGCCAATATGTGAGCACCAGGAGGCCACCATACACCAACAAACCAAGAATGGTGATTCGCAATAATCCGCCAACCACGCGCCCGTAAATCGCAACAAATGCATCGAACATTTTGTTGAACGCGTTGAAGAACACGGCGAGTACGGCGTTTAGTGGCCCGACGATAAACCAGCCGAAGATTCCTCCGATGATCGCGCCCGGAATAAAGTACAGCACGTAAGCAGCCCAGGGCGTTGAGGCGACCTCCATGCCCGGTTTCGTCGGAAACAATCGCTCGGCCCAAAAGTGCTGTCCAAGCCAGATCGTGAGAATGCCGCCCAAGATGCCCATCAACCACCAGGGCACCGCTTCCTTCTTAAGTTTATGCCCGTCAGCATCCTCTTCGGTCTTAAAAATCATCGCTGCGCGCGACGGGGTCATCGTAATGGCGTTGATCGCCGAAATGATTGTGGAAACTGCGATCGTCACCGCAAACTGGCGAAAGAACTGCCCCGTAACGCCGCCCAGGAAGCAGCACGGCACGAACACGGCGCTGAGCACGAGCGTAATGGCCATAATTGGCCCAGTGATTTCGTGCATCGCCTTGATGGTTGCGGACCTCGCATCGAGCCCGGTGGCCATTTGCCGCTCGATATTCTCGAGCACGACGATGGCATCGTCCACGACGATGCCGATCGCAAGCACGAGGCCAAAGAGCGTAAGGTTGTTGATCGTGAAGCCCATCGCTGCCATGACGGCGAACGTGCCGATCAATGAAACCGGAACATCGATCATTGGCAGAATCATGGCTCGCCAGTCCTGCAAGAACAGCAGCACGACGATCGCCACCAGTATCACGGCGTCACGCAGCGTATAGAACACTTCGTTCACTGATTCGCGAATGAATGGCGTCGTATCGTACGCTATTTTGTAATCGAGACCTTCCGGGAAGCGAGCTTTCAGCTCTTCCATCTTGGCGTAGACGCCCGACGCGGTTTCCAAGCCGTTGGAGCCGGGAAGCTGATATATCGAAAGCGCGACCGACGGCTGGCCATCGAGCGTGCACGATTGCTCGTACTGCTGCGAGCCGAGCTCGATTCGTGGCTGCCCTTGGTCGCTGCGAGTCACGACATCGCGCAATCGGACGATGCCTGTGGAGGTCGAAGTGGTTGATGACGTCGCACCCGTGCCGGTGTCGCCCGTCGCGGCTGTCGCGCCGCCGGTATCCGAAGAGGTCTGATCCGAGCCTTGCGTTCCGCCTGTGTTGCTGTTCGCGCCCCCGGTAGCGGCTTTGATGATGATATCTGCAAATTGCGCGGGGTCGGTCAATCGCCCTAGCGTATTGATCGTCAACTGAAATTGCTGGCCCTTGGGTACCGGTTGCTGGCCGATCTGCCCCGCAGCGACCTGAATATTCTGCTGGCTGATCGCCGCCACGACGTCGGCCGCGCTAATTCCGAGCGCCGCCAGCTTATCCGGATCTAGCCATGCCCGCAGGCTGTAATCGCGTTGGCCGAAATAGGATATGCCCGCGACGCCGGGCAAGCGGCCAAGTTCATCGCGGATGTAAATTGTGGCGTAGTTGCTGAGGAAGATGTCGTCGTAACGCTTATCAGGCGATATCAGGTTCACGATCATCATCGTGTTCGGTGAAATCTTTTTGACGTTGATACCTTCGTTCTGAACGAGCGGCGGGATGACCGGTAGCGCGAGCGAAACGCGGTTCTGCACTAGCACCTGCGCCATGTCGGAGTCCATATCCGAACGAAAGGTCACCGTGAGTTTGTACGCGCCATCGTTGGTCGATTGGCTCGACATGTAGAGCATGCCTTCGACGCCACTTACCTGCTCTTCAATCGGAGCGGCCACTGTATCGCGCACCGTTTGCGCATTTGCACCCGGATAAAGCGCCGTGACTTGCACCGTGGGCGGTGTTACCTCGGGATATTGCGCCACGGGAAGCGTGAACACGGCGATGCCGCCGGCCAACACGATGACTACTGAAATCACAGTGGAAAATACGGGGCGATCGACAAAAAACTCAACCACGTGGCGGCTCCTTAGCGCGAGATCCATTCGCTTCGCGCAGTCGGTGCAACTGCAAAAGTCCCATCATGATCGAAGCCCCGGCAATCGCTCCGACCAAGGCAGCCCAGCCGGGTTGCACCACACCTAGCGCCCCGAGTAAAGCGCCAATCGTTGCGCCCAAGACCGCAACGGCGATCACCGAACCAATTTGTCGAACGATTAGACGCCCAAAGAATTCTGATTCACCCAATCCTTCGATTACGTAGAAGAACACCGGCGTCAAAAAAATGCCGAGGATGGTCACGCCTAGCATGCCGCTGAATACAGCGACGCCCAGCGAGCGCCGCATTTCGGCGCCGGCGCCGCTCGCAACCACCAACGGCAACACCCCGAAAATGAATGCGAACGAAGTCATCAGAATCGGTCGTAGCCGTAGCCGCGACGCTTCTACCGTGGCATCGGCGCGGGAGTGCCCTTCCACTTCGTGCAATTGCCGCGCGAACTCCACGATCAGAATTGAATTCTTACACGCGAGCGCCACCAGGACGATCATTCCAATCTGCACAAAGATGTTCACGTCGCGATGCGTGGCTAAAACGCCGGTCACTGACCACAAAATGCACAACGGCACGACAAGAATCACCGCGAGCGGTAGTGTCCAACTTTCGTAAAGTGCTGCAAGCGCGAGGAACACGCACGCCACGGATAGAAAGAACACGTAGATCGAAGTATTGCCCGCCCGCTTTTGCATGAACATCAGCTCGGTCCAATCCGCTTTCATACTGAGCGGCAACGAGGTCGCGGCGATTTTCTCCACGTCGCTAATGGCATCGCCCGTGCTGAGCCCCGCTTGCAAATTGCCATTGATGGCCGCGGCAGAATACAAATTGTAACGGCTAACGCTCGCGGGACCGCTGATTTCGCGCAGATTGCATAGCGTGCCGAGTGGTACCATTTCGCCGCGATTGTTTCTCACTTTAAACAGATTGACATCCTCCGTGCGATCGCGAAAATCGCCCTCCGCTTGCACCACCACCTGCCAGTGCCGGCCAAATTTGTTGAAGCTGTTGACGTAGAGCGATCCGAGAAAAATGTCGAGTGTTTGATTCACATCCTGCAAGGCAACGCCAAGTGAGGCCGCCTTCATCCGATCGATATTCATGAACAGCTGCGGGGCCCGCGAACGAAACACGCTGTTGACTCCAATCAACCCAGGCACATCTTTTTGCAGTTTCAGCACGAGGTCGTCGGTCTGTTTTTGCAGCGCAGCCAAGCCCAGATCACCGCGATCTTCGACCATGACTTTAAATCCGCCCGCGACCCCCAGGCCCGGCACCGGCGAAGCGGGATAAACCGTGATGAGCGCGTCATCGATCTTTTTGCCCCAGGCGGCGCGCAATCGCGCCATGATGGCAGTATCGCGCAAGTCGGGGCTTTGCCGCTTGTCAAACGAATCGAGCACGATGAACATCGACGCGAAGTTCGGACTCGTTGTCTGCAACACGAATGACATTCCCGCGATCCCCACTGTGTGGGCCACACCGGCTGTGTGCCGTGCGATTTCCGTCGCTTGCGCGACGACCGCTTGCGTGCGCGTGAGCGACGCCGAATCGGGAAGCTGAATGCTCACCAGCAATCGGCCTTGATCCTGCTGCGGTACGAATCCCGACGGTGCCCTGCTGAAGATCAAATAGGTTGCGACCAACAGCAACCCGTACACAAGAAGCACAATGACATTAATGCGCATGAACTTCTTGACGGTCCATACGTAAGCCGCCGTGCTTGCGCCAAAGGTGGCGTTGAACAGTTTGAAGAACCAACCGAAGATCAGGTCGAAGAAGCGCGTAAATAAATCTTGTCGCTGTTCGCGAGGCTTGATTAAGATCGCCGCCAGCGCGG
Organism: Planctomycetota bacterium; assembly: GCA_013286045.1. GTDB lineage: Bacteria > Planctomycetota > Planctomycetia > Pirellulales > Lacipirellulaceae > JABDGM01. The sequence goes on from JABDGM010000016.1 coordinate 15,008, forward strand.
GACTGAGCGTTAGCGAACTGATGGTCGAAAATATCGTCGATGCCGAAATCGTCACCGCAAATTGACGGAAAAACTGGCCGGTAATTCCGCCTACGAACGCGCAAGGCACGAACACTGCGCACAGCACAAGTGCCACCGCAATGATCGGGCCCGTGACTTCATCCATCGCCCGTTCGGTGGCTTCACGGGGCGGTAGGCCGTGTTCCATCCAACGCTCGACGTTCTCGACGACGACGATGGCGTCGTCGACCACGATCCCGATCGCCAGCACCAGTCCAAACAACGAAATATTATTCAAGCTGAAACCGAGCGCCGCCATAACCGCAAAGGTGCTGATGATGGCAATGGGAACAGCGATGAGCGGAATGATGACCGACCTCCAGTTTTGGAGGAAGACCAGCACCACGACCCCGACAAGCGCCACGGCCTGCAGCAGCGCGTGCGCGACATCGGCTACCGACTCGCGAATAAACGGCGTCGTGTCGTAGGCGATCGAGTAGTCGAGCCCGTCCGGAAACCGAGTTTTCAGTTCGGCCATTTTCTTGCGCACATTTTCAGCCACCTCGAGCGCGTTGGTGCCGGGCAGTTGGAAGACGGCGAGCCCAACGGAGGGTTTGCCATCGAAAATGCAGGATTGGTTATAGTTCTGTGCGCCCAATTGCACGCGAGCCACATCCTTGAGTCGAACAATCGCGACCGAGGGTTGGCCCGGCCCCTGCCGCGAAATGCCGCTGCCGGTTGGCATTTCCGTGATTGAGGGCAAATCCCCATCGGATGTGTCGGTACTGCTCATGGCTGTTGGAGCTGTGGAAGTTGTTCCACTGCTGCCGCTGGTCATGCCACCGCCGCCTGTCGTGCCACCACCGGCGGCGCTAGCGCCTCCCAGCGCATTAACGCCAAGTGTGGCGGTGCCCGACGATCCTGACGACGAAGCCCCGCCGGCCGCTGGCGATCCTGAGACCGAAAGATTTGTGGAGCCACGTGTGGGCGTGCTCGAACTGCCTGTCGACGCGCCGCCACTTGCGCTGCTGGGCGATGATGACATGGTGCTTGGAGTCGAAGCCGCTCCCGGAGTTGCAGACCCGCCCGCAGCTAGCGCGGCGCCTGCCATTCCAACGTTTGTACGTGCCGAGCCGGTGGCCGCGGGCGGAGGCGACGACGCTGCCACCTTGATAATGATATTCTCGAACTCCGCGGGATCAGAGAGCCGTCCTAACGTATCGAGGGGCAGCTGAAACGACTGCCCCGCTGGCGCCGGCGATTGCCCCAACGAACCAGCCGGCGCATCTAGGTTTTGGTCGCGAATCGCGTTGGCAACATCGAGCGCTGTGATGTTTCGCGCCGCCATTTTCTGCGGATCGAGCCAAGCGCGAATGCTGTAATCGCGCTGGCCCTGATACGAAATATCGGACACGCCGCGAACGCGCAGCAGCTCATCCTTGACGAATACCGTGGCATAATTGCTCAGGTAAATGCTGTCATAACGATCGTCGGGCGAATAAAAATTCACCACCATTAGAATGTCTGGTGTCTTCTTGCGTATCGTGATGCCCTGCTTTTGCACCTCGGTCGGCAATTGCGGCATCGCGAGCGTCACGCGATTTTGCACCATGACGAGCGCGGTGTTTAGGTCCACATCGGTATCGAATGTCACGGTTAGTGAGTAGGAACCGTCGTTGCCCATTTGCGACGACATGTACAACATGCCGGGCACGCCGTTCACCTGCTGCTCGATGGGCGCGGCTACGGTATCTGCCACGACCTTGGCGCTGGCACCGGGATAGCTAATGGCAACGGAGACGCCAGGGGGAGTAATGCGCGGATACTGCGCGATCGGTAAATAGAACAGCGCTATCCCACCGATGAGTGTGATGACGATCGACACCACTGAGGCAAAGATCGGCCGGCGGATGAAGAATCGCGAGATCATGGCAGTCGCTCCCTAACGCTGACCGCTACTCGCTGGCTCCCCCTTGCCTGGCTCGGCCTCGGACTTACCTGTTGCCGCGCCCTTCGGTTCATTGGATGTGCCCGCCTTCGCCGGCGTCTCACCTGTGGGCGAAGCCTCTTTCTTTTCACCCTTCCCTTTCGCGCCCGTATCCTCCACCGCTGCACCAAGCGTAGGCATCGGATGCCGATCGGGCGTAACGGGCATGCGTGGACGAATCTGTTGAATGCCGCCCACAGCCACCCAATCGTCTGGCTTCAACCCTGAGGTGATTACACGCAAACCGTCTTCCTGCAGCGGGCCAGTCTCGATCCGGCGCTGTTGTGCTTCGTTCTTGGCATCCAAGACATACACAAATTTCAGCCCTTGATCCGAGCCGATCGCGCGGTCGATGACGAGCAATGCTTCGTGTGGCTTTCCAATCGGCAATCGCACCCGCACAAACATCCCTGGCGTGAGCAGGCGGATACCTTTTTCGGGTTTCGCGTTTGGCACGACTCCCCGTACGGTGATACTTCCCGTTCCCGAGTTCACGCGATTGTTGACGAAGTTAATCGTTCCTTGATGAGGAAAGTTGTCCTCGCCTTCAAGGCTGATGAACACCGGTATTCCACCTTGCTCGTAGCGAGTAACGGTTCCATCGTTGATCGCCTTGCGGACGCGAAGCAGCGTCGTCTCGTCGACGTCGAAATACACATACATCGGATCAATCGACACGACTGTTGTTAGCTGGGTTTGATCCTGATTCACCAGGTTGCCAACAGTGAGATAGTAACGGCTCACCTGCCCATCGATCGGCGAAGTCACACGGCAGAAGCCAAGATTGAGTTTATAGATTTCTAAACTCGCCTTGGCCGCTTGCACCGCCGCAATCGATTCCTCTTCCGCCGCTTGGTAGCGATCCAAATCTTGTTGACTGATTGCGCCCGGCGTTTTCGCCAGCGCCTTCGCGCGCAGATTGTCAGCCGTCGCCTCTTTGACGCGCGCTTCGGCCAGCAGCACTTGCCCTTCTGCTTGATCGTATTGAGCCTGGTAGGGCCGCGGGTCGATTTCAAAGAGTAGATCGCCGGACTTCACTTCGGCGCCCTCTTTGAAGGGTGCGCTCACAAGATAGCCCGTCACGCGAGGAACTATGTTCACCGAGTCTTGGGCTTCGGTGCGGCCGGTGAAGTCGATGTAATCTGTGACTTCACGGGTAACCGGGTTACTGACCGGAATAGCGGGGGGCGCGGATGGCGCGACCTCGGCTTGTTTTTTCGCGCATCCATTAAATCCGGCGAGGCCCAAATACAAGCAGGCCGCGGCCGACATCGATCGTCGCATCATCGCGCTTTCTTCTCATCGTTCAGCGGTTGCCCCCTTCAGCATGTGCCCAACCCTATTATTTGCGCTGAGCCACAATCGGAAAATGGCGGTTTGGAAGAAATCTGCCGCTCGCGCCGGCACTTGGTGTTAGAAAAGATTGTTTCAGAGGCCCACTTCGAACCTTGACAAAGTGGTGCCAACGCGATTTGACAAGTTTTAGAAGCCCACGCGCCGTCTCGACTCAGAGCGGGTGATGCGGTAGCCCGCGCAACTCGTAACTCACACTATTTTTGGGGGGTCCTCACCCGGAGCTTGCTTCACGTTTAATTGCTCGCACCAATTTTCAATTCGCGACGAAGTGGACTCGCCGTCACGATCAACCGCGGATGTCTCTACTGAGAGTCTTCACGAAGTCGCACTGCCCTGTTGCGGGAATAACGGAGATCCGATGGCAGCCGTCCGGTTTTCTATTTGCTAGGCGATCATTGCGTTTACGAGTACGAGGCAGGACCGCTACGTCAAACTGTCAATATGGCTACGTGAAAGTCGGCGTTTCGGCGCGAGTTTTGCAACCTTTGGCTTCGCTTTGAAATTTCGCACGAATCGCACCTTGGGAGGCTCCGCAAATGACACTCAGAAGACCTGCATGGCTCACTATCGCCTTTGGCGCTGCTCTAAGTTGGTCCCTTAACCCCTGCTTTGCGCAGCGCGGAGGACACGGAAACGGCAACCAGGGAGGAGGCCATCCTTCGGGCGCAGCGCACAGTGATGCCGGCGCAGCACATTCGAACGGGTCGATTTCCGCTCATGTCGATGGCAACTCGAACAAGGCGGCCGTGAGAGCGGGCGATAACAACGCTCAATCCCATCAATCCTTTTACCGCGGTTCTTCAGATCATGCGGACGATGTTGATGCTCGCGATGGCGACCGCAACCGAAATTCAGCGCAGAATTCGGCCAGTCAGAACCTGAATAATCGCGGTCGAAACAACAGCAACTGGAGCCAATTTAGCAGTAGCGTACGCGATGATTGGAGTCGCCGCGACCGTAGCAATTTGCCGTTCCAGTACGGGTGGTGGGGAAATCACGGCAACAATTGGCCAGCTTATAGCCCCTTCGCATACTCGCGCTATCGCGACCGCCCGTACTACTGGTGGGGCGGTACACCCGCGAACAGTCTCGTCGGCTGGCTCGCGTTTGGCTGGGATCGTCCTCGCTATTGGGCGTATGGAGATGGAGGAAACATCTACTGCCAGGATGACTATGTATATTACGACGGCGACCGCTATTTGCCAGTATCCGATTACTATCAACAGATCTACGATTTAGCGCACGCAGTGCCTAACATCAGCGAACAGAATGCCCAGGACATGGATTGGTCGCCGTTAGGCGTGTTCGCAGTCGCCCGCGATGATCGACAGGGCGATGATCAAGGACGAACCATCCAGTTAGCCGTTAACAAGGATGGGGTTCTCACAGGCACGTTTTACAACTCCAAAAATGGCCAGACTCATCCAATAACGGGAATGGTCGACGAGCAGACTCAGCGAGCGGCTTGGGCGTTTGCCGACAGTGAGCAGCCAAAATTAGTGTTCGAAACGTCGATCTTCAACCTGACCAAACAGGATAGCACGATGATGGTTCATTACGGCCCGCGGCAAAGCGACACCGAGGTGTGGCACGCTGTTCGACTGGAACGCCCCGAAGCGTCCCAGCAGGCGTCGGCTGCCGGTGAAAATCAGCAGGGAGCCCAAGAGCGCCACGACTTGCCATAAGTAGGCGATAAAGCGCACTTGTCGACGAGCCTGCGAACACCTTCGGATGTTCGCAGGCTCTTCTTTTTTGCGAATTCACCAATCGCGCCACGGACAATCGACTATGCGGATCGGCGCCGTGGAAAATCGTGCGGCTGTGGCACTTCAGGTGCGGCGGAACGGTCGAGCCAGGCAGGAAGATAACGAGCCGCATATAAGCGCGCCAGATGCTTCAGATACTGCCACTGCTGCGCCACAGACATTTTGCTTTCACCAAGCGCCCGATCCTGGAAATGAATTGGCACCTCAACCACGCGCCGGCAATCGCATCGAACGATTACCTCTAAAAGAATCTTATAACCTACGGGCGACAACTTCTTTGCCCTACGAAGCTGTGATCGCTTGATTGCAAAGAATCCGGCCATCGGGTCGGCGGCGCGCGTCAGTCCGCGTGCGAGAAGTGTTGCAGCTCGCGAATTGGCGCGGCGAAAAATACTCCACTGGTCGTCCGTAGAACCGCCGCGCGCATAGCGACTGCCGATCGCAACGTCGCAAAACGGCGACCGAGCGGCATCGACCAGCGCGGGAATCACTTCTGGCGGATGTGATCCATCCGCATCCATGACGGCGCAGATTTCGCCCGTAGATTCGGCCAGCCCCGTCAACACGGCCGTCGCCAAGCCGCTTTGGCCGCGCCGAGTAATTAGGCGTACGGGGCGCCGCTTGGCGAATTCGGCACACAGCAAATCGGTGCCGTCACGGCTGTCGTCGTCGACAATCACGATTTCTGAATGCAGATTCGCCTCGTCCAAAACTTTGAACAGGCGCGGCAGTAGTACGGCCAAGCTTGCACGTTCGCGGAGCGTGGGAACGATCACGGAAACTTCAATCGGAGCGCTCATCGATTTCCGCCCTCGGAACGCGAGGCGATTTCAAGGTCGTTCGGTACGCCTTGAGTTACCTCAAAACCTCCGGCAGTTCTGAAGTCTAGCCGGCGCATGGCTTCTTCCCATTTTTGTCGCCTCAACTCCTTAGTTGTAATGGCGAACAAGACGCCCGGTGGCGGCGGCAGAAGCGTTGGGATTTCTCGCGGGTCCGCTTCACGAGATCGGTTATGCGAGTACCAGGCGCGCTGATCGGGCGGCAAGTAGAATCGCAGCGAGCCCACGCGTTGCCCCACAAGTACGATCTCCTCGGGAGCAAGATCCAACTTGGTTACCATCGCCGCAAGGGATCGTTGCGAGTGTTCGTTGGCTAGCTTTTGCACCGGCCAGGTCATTAGGCAAATCGTGACTAGGGGGAACCAGAGCATCCCGGTTGCAAGCGCTCGCTGCCCGCGACCACGCGCGAAAAGCGCGAAGCCGAAGGCCATCGCAATCGAAGCGAGAACAGCGACGACGTACGCCATCCACGGCGAGGGAGAATGCAAAAACTTACTCAGGACATAAAGTGTCGGGATCGGAGCGATAACACCGAACGCCGCGACCGCGCTAAAACCACCGACAAACATTCGTCGCGGAAAGTTGGCTAATTCCGAATGAAAATACCTGCGGAAGCAAAGACCACCCAAGATGGCGATCGGCGGAAACAACGGCAGCGAGTAGGTGATTAAACGTGAGCCGGCGGCCGTCAGGAACACGAAACCGCCCACAAACCAACAGGCGAGCAGAAGTTCCGGCCGAAACGAACGCTTGCAAGCATCGAGTCGCGACTGAAGAAACGCGGCGGTCGCGAATAGGAACCAGGGCATCGAGCCGCCGATTACAGGCCCGACGTAGTAAAACCAAGTTGTATCGCTATGTTCCTGGCCTTCCGTGATGTATCCCAGCAGGTGACGTTCCAAGAAATAGTACTTGAGATAGCCCGGGCTGACGCTCTCCATCGCCAAATACCAAGGGCTGGCGAGGACCGCGCCTGCCACGAGCGCAACCGTCATTCGAACTACAAGCGACGGAGAAATGCTGCGGGTCACCAGCGCGTACAGACCGAGGCCGGTTCCAACGACGGCGACGCCAATCAGCCCCTTGGTGAGAAATGCGAATGCGATGGAAATCGCCATCGCGGCGACCCACAGCCACCTGCTTTTAGCAGATGTTGCTCGCTCCTGCTCCCAAAATGAAAGCACTATTAGATTTATCCAAGGGACTAGCGCAACATCGTGTGCAGGACACTGGGTAAGAACTATCGGCATCACGATCGTCAGCGATGCCAGCGCTGCGTACAGCGCCGTTTCCTCATCGAACAAGCGGCGTGCGAGTAAGACCGTCGTGATTGCGGTTAGCAAAGCGAAGAGCGCTCCAGGAGCGCGAACTGCGGCCTCATGCATGCCAAACGTACGCAACGAGATCGCTTGCGCCGCGGAATATAAGAACGGCTTGTCGCGAAAGGGCTCGCCATTGATTCGCGGAATGAAGTAGTCGCCGCGATCGACCATTTCCTGGGCGATTGAGGCATGCAAGCCTTCATCCGGGTCGGTCAAAGGCGTTCCTAGCGCGAGCGGATAGATGTATATCCCCGCTGCGCAAACCAGAATCGTCAGCAGACAAAGGCGTTGAGAAGAGAGGTTCATACGCGCGCTACGAAGAACGCAACGCCGAGCGGTTTGGGGATGCGAGCTCCCGACGGCGTGCGAGCGGGCGAATTATTAGCATTCTAGGAGTTAGGAGTCGATGGCAGTTCGCACTTCGCAAATCCGAACGCGAGCTAGCTTGATGCGCTCCGCCGTCGCCATCCATAAATACCGCGTTCTGCTTACTGCGGCCGAAGTGGCGAAGTAGCGTTCGCCCGTTCGCGCTGGCATGGTGTTTGCAAGCTAGCAGACGTTGTCCCCATCTTCGTCGCCGGAGGATTTAAAATGGCTAAAGGGTCAAAAAAGAAATACACAACGAAGCAAAAACGCCAAGCGGAGCATATTGAAGAGGGTTACGAGAAGCGCGGCACCGGCAAGAAGGAAGCGGAGCGCCGTGCCTGGGCAACCGTGAACAAGACTTCCGGCGGTGGAAAAAAATCGGGGAGCGGACGCGGAAAGAAAACAAAAAAAGCATCGGCAAAAAAAGGCGGTAAGAAAGCGAGCAAGAAGCGCGCTAAAAAATCCGGACGAAAGAAGTCGGGCAGTCGGAAGAAAAGCCGATAGCCTTCATCCGTTTGCGGCATGACACCGCACTCGGCAGCGCAAGGTCAGCCGCTGCAGTCGTTCTTGGTATTGCCACGACCACCTTGTCGACGGCGATCCGCTTCAGGCAGTCGTGGCATTATCAGAAACTCAGAACGGCCCGCGTAGCGTAATCCGCTAACGTCAATCCGATGAGGATCGATAGCCACAACAGTCCGGACAACAAAGCGAGCCATGTGAGACGCGTGCTTGATATGAGGTGCATAAAGAACAGCGCAATCAAAACCACCTTGGCCGATGCGATGGCAAGCCCAACGGACGTATGCCATTCGAAATGCGGCACGAACGACAAGCCGCACGTGGCAAGAGTGAGCGCGACCAGCGCGAAATATATGACGAAGTAAGTCGTCGTTGAAGTTTCGCTATTCATCTCTATCGAATTCCCTTTGCAGTTCGGCGTTATCCGACGATTGCTCGGCTGCCAATCAAATACAGAAGTGGCAGCAAGAAAACCCAAACGACATCTATAAAGTGCCAATACAAGCCCCAGGCTTCGACGGGCGAATGAAACTCCTTCGTGAAATAATCACGGTGGGCAAACACCGCCAACACGAGCACCACCGCAATGCCAATGATTAAGTGAACAGCGTGAAGGCCGGTGAGGCAGTAGTAGAAAATTAGGAACAGTTCGACATGCTGTGGACGCACGTTGAGAGCCGACCACTCCGCCGGATCGAACGCGTACAGCGGCACTAAATTATCGCGATAGTCCAGGTAGTACTCGACCGCTTTGAGTGCCAGGAAAACGCTGCCCAGCGCGGCCGTTAACAACAATTGCGTGGTTGTTGCGCGTCGCTGGCCATGACGCGCCGCATGCACAGCGAGCACCATCGTCAGGCTGCTCGTTAGCAGAACGAGCGTATTGATGCCGCCGATCCAAAGATTGAGATGCCGGCTAGCGGCTTCGAACGCGGCCGAGTATTGCATTCGGTAAACGGTATAGGCCGTAAACATGCCGCCGAAGATCAGCACCTCGGTAGCGAGGAACGCCCACATGCCGAACAGCGTTGTCTGCTGCTGGTGCTCAAGATCATCGAAGTGATGCCAGGTGGCCGGCGCGTGATCAGTGGCCATGATCGGGCACCTCCTCGCCGGAGTATTCATACGGTCCGCAATCGACGACTGGTATTTCCGCGAAGTTATGCGTCGGTGGCGGTGAAGGCGTTTGCCACTCGAGACCAGTTGCTTCCCATGGATTTGGCCCCGCATCCGGTCCGTAACGCAAAGACCAAATCAAATACGTCAGCGGCAGCGCGTAACCCACGGCCAAGATCGAAGCGCCGGCCGTCGACAGCACATTCAGCACTTGGAATTCGGGCGGATATGCGAAATATCGCCGCGGCATGCCGAGGTAGCCGAGCACGAACTGCGGCAGAAAAGTGAGGAGGAACCCAAAAAAGATCAGTAGTGCCGAGATCCGGCCCCAGCTTTCCGGATACAGTTTACCCGTGATTTTTGGCCACCAGTAATGCAGCCCTCCCATGTAGGCCATCACCGTGCCGCCGACCATGATGAAATGAAAATGGGCGATGATGAAATATGTGTCATGTACGTGCACATTCAATCCAAGCGCCGCGAGAAAGAGACCTGTCAGCCCTCCTAGTGTGAACAAACCAATGAAACCCAGAATGTAAAGCATGGGTGTGCGGAAACTAATCGACCCCCGATACAGCGTGGCCGTCCAATTGAATACCTTGATCGCCGAAGGAATGGCAACGCAATAACTCAAAAGTGAAAACACCAACGCGGCATACACCGATTGCCCCGCCACGAACATGTGATGCGCCCACACAAGAAAGCCGACGACGGCAATACCGAGGCTAGCAGCAACGACAAACGGATAGCCAAAAATATTCTTCCGCGCGAAGCAGGTGATTACCTCGCTGACAATACCCATCGCCGGCAGAACCATGATGTACACCGCCGGATGGGAATAGAACCAAAACAAATGCTGGAACAGCACTGGATCACCGCCGAGCGCCGGATCGAAAATCCCGATGCCAAAGATCCGCTCGACTGCGACCAGAAACAGCGCCACGGTGAGCACCGGCGTTGCGAGCAGCAGAATGAGACTGGTCGCGTAGAGCGACCACACGAAGAGCGGCAGCCGAAACCACGTCATGCCCGGAGCCCGCAGGTAATGGACCGTGACAATGAAGTTCAAACCGGTGAAAATCGACGAGAACCCGGCGATCGCAATCGCGATCATCGCAGGGATGACGTCCGTGTGGCTGGCCTTGCTGCTGAACGGCGTGTAAAACGTCCAGCCTGTATCGATGCCGCCGCTAAAAATTACCCACAAGATCATGGCGGCGCCGACCATGTAGATGTACCAACTGGCGAGGTTTAAGCGCGGGAACGCCAAATCGCGGGCACCAATCATCAGCGGTAGCAAGAAGTTGCCGAGGACAGACGGAATCACTGGCACCAGAAAATAAAAGACCATGATGATGCCGTGGGCCGTAAACGTTTTGTTATACGTATCGGCGGTCATGAACGCCCCGTTGGGCGTCAGCAGATTCAAACGGATAAGCGTGGCCGCGAGCCCGCCGATGATGAACATGCTGCTCACCGAAACGAGATACAATAGCGCGATCCGCTTATGATCGGTGGTGAGCAGCCAGGAGCGCGTGCCATAAGCCGCGTTGACGTAATTCTCACCGGCCGTGGGGGTTTGCCGAACGGAAGACTGCGGCCGAAATGGGGCGCTGATCGTGCTCATGGCGATTCGGTTTTCTTGGTCTCAGTCGGCGGCGGTGGCGGTACAGACTCTTCGTTGCGCTGCGGCGTTTGTCCCGGTCCCAGCGATTTAATGTAAGCGATCAGTTTGATGAGATCTTCTTCGCTTACCTGCCCCTCGAATGTGGGCATGATCGGTTCCCAGCCCATCACAACTTTGGCCTGCGGATTAAGGATGGATTCACGAATGTAATTGTCGTCAGCAACCGCCGTGCCCCCGCCACGTAGCGGGATGGTCGCCCCGTAAAGGCTTTCCAAAATCGGAGCACGCGCCTTTGGTCCAGCGACATGGCACGTGATGCACTGCAATTGCAAAAAAAGCTTGCGGCCTTCCAGCGCCAGCGAGCCCTCGGACTTCAAGTTAAGCCACTGTTGATAGTCGGCCGGGTCCATCACATACACTTCGCCGCGCATCCCCGCGTGGTTCGTACCGCAATATTGGGAACAGAAGAAGTGGTAAGTGCCTGCCACGGTGGGCGTGAACCATTCATACACGTATCGTCCCGGCACGACATCGATTTTCGTGCGAAACGCGGGCACGAAGAAATCGTGAATGACGTCCTCCGAAGTAAGCGTTAGCTTCACCGGCTGGCCGAGCGGGATGTGGACCTCATTAATTTCACGCTGTCCCTGCGCGTGCTGCACTTTCCACATCCACTGCTTGCCGACGACGTACAAATCGATCGCCCCCGCCGGCGGTTGGGCCATCGCCAGGTAAATGCGGGCCCCCCACCAAAACATCACGAGAAAGACCAAAAACGGCGTCGTCGTCCAAAACAGTTCCAAGCGTATATGCCCGGTGATCCGCGGAGTGGGCCGCGGCGGCGTGCGCCGGCGATACCTTACCGAGAAAAAAATCAGCAGCGTGAAGACGCCAACTGCCGCGATACCCGTCACGATCAGCAAAAAGAAAAACAGCGCATCCACGTGATATGCAATTTCGGCTGCTCGCGCGGGAAATAGTTCGACGGGTGACGGCATGTTCATCCTGCGCTCGTGGCGATACGTTCGGACTTGCGCCACTCGCGGCGCCACGCGCGGGCAATGGGAACTCCAATCAGCAGCACAGTGATTCCGCCGGCGATCCGCACAAAAGTCATCGTCGCGGCAGAATACTTGCCGGTCGCCGGGTCATAGTGGTAACAAAGAAGCAGCAGACGATCGACCGGCGACCCGATTTGTCCTTGCGACGCTTCCACAAGTGCCAGGCGCAGATCTCGAGAGGGATAGTCGATTCCCAAGAAGTAGTGCGACAACCGCCCCGACGGCGTCGCGACCATAATGCCGCTGCCGTGCGCATATTGATCGCGCGCTGCATCGTACACATATCGGAAGCCGACGGCCTTGGCGAGGCGAGCAATGGAGTCTTCGTCGCCGGTGAGAAAATGCCAATCGCTTTTGGCACCGTCGCGGCCATACGCGGCGGCATAGGTTTCCTTCTTGCGGGCCGCAAGCTCCGGCCCTTCGCGCGGATCGAAACTGATGGTCACAACGCGGAATTGCTTCCCTATTTCGAAATCCATTTGACGCGCGCTATCGACGACCCCATTGAGAACCTGTGTGCAAAGCATCGGGCAGCGATAATACGCCAGGATTAGAACCACCGGTTGATCTGTGAAATAATCGCCCAATTTGACCGTCGCGCCGGTCTCATCGTGAAACTTCAGGTCGAGCGGCAACTGGGTATCGAGATGCTGATCGATTCCAACATCACGAAGGATATCTACCGCCTGGGCTGCCACTGCTCGCACACTTGCGGCCACGACGACCAGGATCGCCATGCAAGCTGCTCGATTTAAAGTTGTGGCGTTCATGGAAGCTTTAGTTTTGCCCCGGGGTTGCACCACTCGATGTGCTCTGGCCCTTGTTCTGCGTTGATGCCGGCGCAGACGGCAGCCAATCTCGCTCGATCGCAATTTCCATCGCGCGCTCAATCGGTAGGCGAATCACACCTTTATCTCGATCAATCCAGCCGTACGATTGCAATCGCTTCGCGGCAGCCATTTGTGTGTCGTTCGATGGCGATCCGCTCATCATTTCAATTCCTTCCAACTGCGGCGACGGCGGAAGGACCAGCCCTTCCCCGCTAAGTGGTGTGGCACTTCTTTCGCCGATTGGGTGCAGAAGCGCGTCAAAGACCCAATGACTGACGATCGCAGATAGAATAATCATCGCTGCGATCCCGGACGCAGCGAGAACCGTACGCGGCAGGTCGACCTCCGGCGATTCGTGGCCGGTGCCAGACTCTTCCAAACGCGGCATCGTTGCAACCTTATGGCTCATGTTGCAACCTCCGGCAGGTATTCGGAGATGTAAGGATCGGCAAACGGAATCAGAGAATGCCGCTGCAATTGCCAGATGAAGCACCACACCCACACACCGCCGATGGCGGCGAGCGCCGCAAGATCGATGAGCCAATAGAAGGACATCGGTTCGACGTACGCGGCTTCGACCCACCAGTAGATATCAACTACCCGCAGCGCCAGCACCAACAACGCGACGCCCGTCAGTCGTTGCAAGCTGGTCTTGGTCTCGCGCGAAAGCAGCAACAAAAACGGCACGGCGAATTCAAAGATGATGAGTGCAATCGCGATCCACTGCCAGCCACCGCGAATGCGATTGAAATACCATACCGTTTCCTCCGGCATATTCTCGCTCCAAATAATCAAAAACTGCGAGAACGACAGGTACGCCCAAAACATCACAAACGCCAGCAGTAGATTTCCGAGATCGCGTCGTTGAGACGGCAAAACCGTTTTCGAGAGCGGCCCTTCCCGAGCAAGCAACAAAATTACGGCCACTGAAAACGCCATGCCAGAAAGAATTTGTCCGATGGCGTACAGTGGCGGGAAGATCGTCGAGTACCAAAGCGGTTCGAGCGACATGACCCAATCGATCGACGCAAATGTCACCGTGGCGCCATAAATCGCCAACCCGGGCCCGCTCAGCAAACGGCAGCGATCCGCCAACACGGCGGACGGCCCCGTGCGATCTTGCTTTTGCGACCACGCCTTCAGTGACCAGGCAATTGCAATCCACAGCATGAAGTAGATCGCGGCCCGAATACCAAAAGCGTGGGGATTGAGATACGGTGCCTTATGTTGGAGCGCCTGCGACGATGCCACAGCTTCCGGTCGAGCCCACTCATACACGGCGGGTAGATCGATCGCCAGAATTAGAAAAAGGATGGCCATGAGCGCGATGTTTGCGGACGCGGCTTCAAAAATTCTGCATAGCAGTAGGCCCCAAGCGCCGCCCGTTACGTACTGAATCATCAGCAGTGCGAGTGCTCCCAGCGAAATCCCCGCCCAAAAATTCCAAGCAACTAAAAAACCTCGTAGGAAATGCTGCGGACTGATCAAGGCACCAACCGCGCACGCAACCACACCGAACAACGTGACTAAAAGCGCGCGGCGCTGAGTTGCCTTCCAGTCGACGCCGATCGCCTGCACCGAAGAGTCGTTCATGGCGTGGCCTCCAGGGCGCGCTGCGCTTCGTCGCGAATTGCCGGCGGAAGGTCTTCCATCGGCACCGCCTGGCTGCGCTGGAGCGTTCGAATGTACGCGGCAATCGCCCAACGGTCGCGTGCAGCAACCTGCGTCGAGTAGTCGGACATCGCGCCGAACCCACTCGTCGGTACATCGAACAAATAACCGACAGGTACGTCGCGCAGCGATATCTGAATTCCGCTATGAGCGAACTGCCGAGAATTATCGCCCAGGTACGACGGCGGCTTCGTAAACCCGCGCTGCACAATTTTGCCGTTACCGGTCCCCAGGTCGTCATGACAGATCGCACAGTAGATCGTGTACCGATCCCGTCCACGCGCGAGTACATCGCCCGTGATCTTAAAGGGAAACTCGGTGACAAAATCGTCCGGGCGGATACCCTGCTCGGCCACTGCAACTTGCCGCTGCTCGCCCGATGTATCGGCCGCTTTTCGACCCGACGTGATCGAACTGTCGCCAGGCTGCTCATCGCGCGCGACAACCCCCGCCACTAAGGGTCGCGCCGCCCGTCCATCCGAAAAGAACTTGCTCGGCTCCAGCGGACGGTAGCTCGGTTGATCCGCCATCTTTTGAGTGCAGCCGGCGAATGCAATCACGAGACCGCTCGCGCAGAGCACGGAACTCAAGCGCCGCACAGTTTGGCACGCCAATGAATTCGATCGCCGCCTGCTCACGGTTGCACCTCATAAACCGCATGAGGCTTCAGACCATCGAGAAAGTTGCGCGTACTGGGCAAATCGAATTTGGCATCGCCCGCTTGAATGCAAAGAAAGAAGCGATTGCGGCTTGCCTGGGCAAATTGCGGTACGTTGAAGACCGGATGGTACGGCATCGGCAAACCGTTAAGCGCGAATAGTCCTACCACGGCGGCGGTCGCCGCGCAGAGGATCGTCATTTCGAACGTCACGGGAATAAACATCGGCCAACTATTGTACGGCCTGCCACCCACGTTGATCGGGTAGTTCACCGCGTTGCACCAATACTGCATGTAGAAACCGCCGATGCAGCCGACGAGGCCACCAATGAAAATAATCAGCGGCAATCGAGTGCGAGGAAAACCGATCGCCTCGGGCAGCCCCTCGACCGGGAATGGCGTGTAAGCATCTACCAAACGGTAACCGGCATCGCGAGCCGCCACCGCCGCCGCAACGATTTGCGCCGGCTGCTCGAACTCAGCCATTAGTCCGTAGATAGGTGACGCTTCTTTCATCGCAATGCTCTACCCCGTTAGTGCGCGTGGGCCTCGGGGCCTTCGACTTCCTCGACCAGCTCGCGCATTTCGGACATCGAAATGGCGGGCAGCAACCGCAAGAACAGGAACAACAAGCAAAAGAACAAGCCAATCGTGCCGAGAAACATGGACCAATCCCAAAATGTGGGCGAGTACATCCCCCACGACGATGGCAGAAAATCGCGCTGCAAACTCGTCACGACGATCACGAACCGCTCAAGCCACATTCCGACAAGCACGACCAGTGCTACGCAAAACAACAGTGGCACGTAGCTTCGCGCACGTTTCGACCACAGGATTTGTGGAATGGCGACGTTGCACAAAATTAGGAGCCAGTAGCTCCACGCGTAGGCGCCTGTCATGCGGTTGTGTATCACATACTCCTCGTACGGATTGTCGCTGTACCACGACATGAATGCCTCCAGGCCGTAGCCATAGCCGACAATCATACACGTCGCGAGCATCACCTTCGCCATGTTTTGCAGATGCTGGTCGGTGATGAAATCTTTCAGTCCGTAGAAGTATCGCAACGGAATCGCAAGTACGAGCACCATCGCAAATCCGGAGTAGATTGCACCCGCGACGAAGTACGGCGGAAAGATCGTCGTGTGCCAGCCGGGCATGTTGGCGACACAGAAATCGAAGCTCACCACCGTGTGCACCGAGACGACGAGCGGCGTCGCCAGCCCCGCCATGATGAGATAGGCGACTTCGTACCGCCGCCAATGACGGGCTGAACCGCGCCATCCCATCGCTAGAAACCCATACGCAATCCGGCCGAAGCGGCTGCGCGAGTTGTCGCGAAGCGTGGCCATGTCTGGAATCAGCCCCACGTACCAGAACAGCAGCGACACGGTGAAGTACGTGGAAACCGCAAAGCAATCCCACACCAGCGGACTGCGAAACTGCGGCCAAAGCTTCATTGTGTTCGGGTAAGGCAACAGCCAATAAAAGAACCAGGGCCGGCCCATGTGCAGCAACGGGAACACGCCGGCGCACGCCACGGCGAACAAAGTCATCGCCTCGGCAAATCGATTAATCGAGGTCCGCCATTCTTGATGCAGCAGCAGCAAAATTGCAGAAATAAGCGTGCCCGCGTGGCCGATGCCGATCCACCACACGAAGTTCACAATCGCAAACCCCCACGCGATCGGAATATTGATGCCCCAAACTCCGACGCCGACGACCAATAAGTAAGTGATGGTCGTCAGTAGCACCATGACCAGCGAAAATGAAACCACCAGACCGAACCACCATCCGCGCGACGCCGGCCGAGTTAGCACGATCGCGCTGATCTTGTCCGTCACCGACGCAAACGTATGCCCCGGCGCGAGCACGGCGGGCTCAAGCTCGGCAAAATCATTCGACGGATGGGAAGGTGTGCCAGCCATCAATCAGCAAGTTCAGGGTTAGGATTGCGAAGCGCCGCCAGGTACGTCGTCCGTGGCCGCGTATTCAACTCCGCGAGCAGGCCGTAATTCAGCGGCTCGGCCTTCATCTTCGAAACGCGACTATTGGGATCGTTCATATCGCCGAAGATAATCGCCTGCGCCGGACAAGCCGCCTGGCATGCCGTGACGACATCGCCATCGACCATCGGCTTGCCGCTGACTTCGGAATCGATCTGCGCGCCCCGAATGCGCTGCACACAGTAGGTGCATTTCTCCATCACGCCGCGGCTGCGAACCGTAACGTTCGGATTGCGCCCGAGCTTGAGGCTCTCCGTGTGGAAGTCCGTATACTCCAAGAAGTTGAAACGGCGAACCTTGTACGGGCAATTGTTCGAGCAATACCGCGTTCCGACGCATCGGTTGTAAACCATATCGTTCAGCCCATCGGCCGAATGCACGGTTGCACCGACGGGACACACCAATTCGCACGGCGCATTCTCGCAGTGCATGCATGGAACAGGTTGAAAATACGTCGTGGGATTCTCGGTGTGGCCTTCGTAGTAGCGATCGATTCGCAGCCAATGCATTTCGCGACCGCGCGTGACTTCTGTCTTTCCGACCACCGGGATATTGTTCTCCGCCTGGCAGGCGACGACGCACCCGTTGCAACCCGTGCACGACGAAAGATCGATCGCCATGCCCCATTTGTTTTTCGGGGCGCTGTAGTCGTAACCAGGGTAGAGCGTCAAAGGCTCCATCCGAGGATCGGCCTCCGCGCTTTTCTTTTCCTGAATGGACGCGCCCGGCACGAGCTGGCTTTGATATTCGCGATGCTCTTCGCTTAGGGAATTCGCGAGCACTTGAGAATCTTTTGCGAACTCGTCGTACGTAAACGCATGCACCGGATCCCGGCCTTCCATCGAGTGATGAACCTGCGTGCAAGCGAGCGTGTAAGATTCGTCGAGCTTGCGAATCTTCACATCCGGCGCAAACCAAGGCGCGGCAGCGGTGCGCAATTCATTCGCGTTGAAGCCAGCGCCGTTTCCTGTCTGGCCTGCTGCGGTGCGGCCGTATCCCAGGTGCAGCGTCACGGAATCATCGGCGTGACCAGGAACAATCCAAGCGGCCGCTCGAAGTTTGCGATCGCCAGATTCGAGTTCAACCAGACTCGTGATTCCCTGCCCGTGCTCACCGCCGTTGATTCCGACGGTTTGCGTGATGTGCAGCGCCTCGGCAAGGCTCGGGCTGATTAGGACCGCGTTATCCCAAGTTAGTTTCGTAATCGGCTTCGGAAGCTCCTGCAACCACCCGTTGTTTGCGAAGCGGCCGTCGTACACCGTAGGATCCGCATGAAAGACGAGTTCCAAAGCGCCGTGCGCCGAAGTCGGCGGCGAAGAGGCTGACTCCCAATTTGTACTGACGGAAAGCCCTGTACGCGGTTGCGCAGCGCTTCCTGCGATCACGCCATCGTGCAGAGTACGCTTCCAACCCGACTCGAAATCTCCAGCTCCAGTCGCCTGCGACCAGTTGCGACGCCAATAGCTTTGAACAATTTCATAACCCGGGCTGCCCGCGGGTTCGAACAACGCTGAGAGAACTTCGATCGCGCTGAGTCCGTTGTACAACGGCGCAATCAACGGTTGCTGAATCGAGACGGTTCCATCGAACGCCCGCGCATCCCCCCAGGCTTCGAGGAAGTGCGCTTGCGGGAGATGCCAATCACACTTCTCTGCAGTTTCATCTTGATACAAACCCAAATGCACGCGCCGCGGTACGTGTTGCAACTGCGTCGCAAAATCCAAATCGGTCGGCGCATCGTACACAGGATTGCCGCCGAGAATCACTAGCATCTCGACGCGACCCGCAGACATGTCGTCGACCAGTGTCTTCAAGTCCGCGAATTGATCGCGCGGATTTGCTTCGACCGGTGCAATGTACTTCACGGTGTGGCCCACGTTGCCCAGCGCGTCGTTCAATGCATGAGCGATTGCATGCACGATCGGCGGCTGGGAGTCGCCAGCGATAACGAGACTCGCGCCACGATGAGCGTTTAAATCTTTCGCAATCGCTGCCACCCAGCGCTGATACTGAGCCCCCACTGGCTGAACGTTTGGCAGCTTCAGTTCACCAGCCAGCGCGAGCGCGAATTGCAAAACATCGGCGGCCCGCATCGGCACGCGATGATCGGCCGCCGCGCCCGTCACCGTGGGGCAACTTTCGGCAACATACAATCGATTCATCGCCGGGCCGCCGACCGTGCCCGCGGCGCGACGCTTGGCCATGAACTCGCGCGTGTATCGCAAGTGGGCTGGACCAAGCCCCATGAAATCCGCGTCCAATGCAACCACAATCTCGGCGCTCGAGAAGTCGTACAGCGTGTCTACAAGCTCGCCGAAAGCGAGTCGCGCGCCGTCATGACGATTGTTACTGTGCGCCGATTCGTATTGAATCCACTGCGCCGCAGGAAAATCATGCTTGAATCGACTTGTGTCGCCCGCAAGCTGATCCGCCAACGTAGGAGAGGTGATTGTCTGGGTAAGAATGGCAAGTCCCCTGCCCTGGTTCGCGCGCAATGCCTGAAGCGACTTCCGAAATTCGATTTGAGCGTCGCTCCAACTGCGAGGCTGACCCCGATACGTTACCGCTTGCGAGCGATCGGGATCATACAACCCTAGAATTTCGGCCTGCGAAAAGGCATCTGTCGCTCCCAAACTTGCCGGATGGCCCGGATTGCCTTCGATCTTGGTCGGCCGCCCCTCATGGCTCTTCACGAGAATTCCCGTCGCGTAGCCGCCCAATGTGCTCGCAGTCGCGAACTGCAACGCTTTGCCCGGCACCATTTGTTCCGGCTGCTTCGCGTACGGCAGGATTTCACCAATAGGCGCTTGCGGCGAACAACCCGAGATGCCCGCCAGCGCGAACGACGCCCCCATGAGCATCAAGAACTTGCGGCGCGTGACTGGGTCGCTCCACTCAGACGCATGTCGCGGGAATTCTCGCTCCAACAGTTCTTGAAACTGCGGCGAGCCCGCCAACTCTTCGAGCGCGCGCCAATGCCGCTTCCCGATCTGCTCAGGCGCGCTGCCAACGTTCGATTTTGAATGACAATCTTTCATCGGTGGCACGTAGAGCAGCTAGTCAGTTCCTCGGTCGAACGAATGTGATATTGCTTGTACAGCTCATCCGCCAGCTCCGCACGGTTACCGGACGGCTGCCAGGTCATGTTGACCACTTCATCTCGTGGCCGCAGGTGTGGCTTGGGATTGCGATGGCAATCGAGGCACCATCCCATCAGCAGCGGCTTGTCTTGGTACGTAAACGGCATTTCATCCACGCGGCCGTGGCATTCAACGCAACCCACTCCCTTGCTCACGTGAATGCTGTGATCGAAGTAAACGAATTGAGCAAGATTGTGAACGCGCTCCCAAGCGATCGGCGCGCCGGTACGGTAACTAGCTCGCACGGGTTCGAGCGCCGACGCACCAACCCAAATCTCCTGATGGCAGTTCATGCAAACTTTTGTCGGCGGCACGCCGGCGAACGGTGTCGTCTCCACCGAAGTGTGACAGTAACGGCAATCAATGCCAAGCTGCCCCACATGATGCGCGTGACTGAACTGCACCGGCTGCACGCGGGCCAGCTTCTCTTGCGTCACGTACGGCGACCACCCAACGACATACAAAGCCAGGCTGAGGACGATGAGGCTAGTCAGCGCCGCAACAATGCTGACCTTAGAGAGAGTATTGAAACTGCGATGAAAGATTTGCGGCACGTTGTCGATGCCTTCAAAGCGGGCGCACCAGATGCAGCGAACGAGGCCGGCCTCCGGCCGCGTATATAGATTGGCGTTCTCGCGGGAAAAATGCCAGGGGGGTCGCAAGTGCCGTGCCCGATTTAACGTTGTCGTTGTTGGTCAGCGATCGGGCTAGTTGGCAAAATGGGAGTCAATTATCCATCGTGCGCTTGCCATATCGCCAACGAGCCAACAGCCGCGTTATAATCGAGTGCGTCGCGGATCGAAGAAGTTGCGCGCCGATTTGATACTCGTAAAAATAGTATTCTTGTGACGAGGACGATATGTCGACCGCCCAACGATTTTGCCTCGCACTTTTGTCGCTGATCGCCTTCGCCGCGTTGCCGGGAGTAGCCCAAGCTCATGTTGGCATCGGCTCGACGACCGGATTCTTCGACGGGATGGCCCATCCATTCAGCGGCCTCGACCATATTTGCGCCATGTTCGGCGTCGGGCTGTGGGCCGCGCAACGTGGTGACCGCGGTATTTGGCTACTTCCGCTGGCGTTTGTGCTCGTGATGACCGTCGGCGGCCTTCTCGGAATGGCGCACGTCTTTCTTCCGTTTATCGAGCCTGGAATTATTGCCTCGGTTTTGGTAGTCGGACTCCTGATCGCCGCGGCGATTCGTTTGCCGCTACTCGCCAGCGCCTGTCTGGTCGCACTATTCGCGCTGTTTCACGGACATGCACATGGCGCTGAAATGCCAACGTCCGCAAGCGGCCTCGCGTACGGAATTGGCTTCCTAAGCTCAACGATCGCCCTCCTGCTTTGTGGCGCCGTGCTAGGATTGGCGTGCCGTCAGCTCAAATCTCCGTGGGTGTATCGCACCGCCGGAGCCGCGATCGTTACCTGCGGCCTCGGCTTATGCGCCGTCTACCTCGGATAACGCCTCCATCGCTTTTCCTAGCGCACCGGCAGCGTCCCTCGCGTCGCAATCTCGGCTCGCCATTTTTGGCACGAACCAGGCCACGTTTTCAATTTGCAGCCGTCCCCATACTGGCGCTTCCGCGACCGCACTGATGGGTTAAAATCTTGGTCCACGGTGGGGACATGTCGGGTTCAGCCTGGAACCCAATCGCATCACCGAGATCAACATGAAGATTTACACCTTGCGGCTGAATCGCAATTCGCAGAGATCGCGATCTGCAGTCACAATCTTGGAGTTGCTGGTCGTCATTTCGTGCATTACGGTCCTGGCCTCGCTGCTCTTGCCCGCCGTGCAATCTGCTCGTGAAAGCGCGCGCAACTTGGAATGCGCCAATCATCTCCGCCAGATCGGCCTGGCATGCCATTCCTATTCGGATTCGCACCGTGTGCTGCCGATCGGTTGGCAGCTCGATCGTACGCGCTGGTGGGCCTACGGCTGGGCCGGCAGTCTCCTGAATCAAATCGAGGAGCCTGCGCTTCAAATCTCGACCGACCGCACTCGCCCGATGGATCAGTTGGATTTGACGGTCCGCTCGACGACGCCGACTCTTTTCCTGTGCCCCTCCGATTTCGGCGACCCGACATTTCCAATGTTCGAGGAAATCGGCGAACATGGCACGCACGCCCAAGAATCGGCCGAGGTGCTCATCACGCTGCCGCGGGCCAACTATATCGGCGTATTTGGCACGACCGATCCCGATGATATCCCGCCAGGAACAATGGGCACCGGCATCTTCATTCAAGACCGCCCACATCGCTTCGAAGAGGTACTCCGCGGCACTAGCCACTTGATGATGGTCGGCGAACGCACGACGCGCAAAGTCCCGTCGACATGGCTCGGTTTTGCAACGAATGGAGAAGACGCCGCCGGCCGCGTTGCCGGATACGCAGACTTGGGACCCAATCGCGACGACGCGGACGAATGCGAATTTGACAGCCGTCACCCCGGCCATTCCAATTTTGTTTGGGCCGATGGCCATGTGACGGGCGTGCAAAACGACGTCGACCGCGCCGTCTACAAGGCAGACGCCCAATGTCGCTCACTCGAGTAACTTCGCGCCAATTCGCAAAGCTTGATCGAAAATGCGCAGACCCGTAAAAAACGGCCAGGCCTTGCAGTTGACGAACGGCCGAGCAAAAGGCGACATTGTTGGCTCCGCGACTGAGAGTACGTCGCGAACCGTTGCACCCCACGCCTTCCCGCCGCCTCCTTCATCGCCCTTTGAAAACAACATGGCCTTTCCCCGCCTTACGAGATGCGAGCTCGAGTTGATGGACGTATTGTGGCAAAAAGGCGAAGCCACCGTTCAGGAGGTTTGCGACGAGTTAACCCGTCCCCTCGCTTATACAACGGTCATGACGACCCTTGGTCTTTTGCACAGCAAAAAGAAAGTGCTCAAACGCATCAAGCGCGGGCGGGCACACGTCTACCAGCCTGTGATCTCGCGCGACGAAGTCAGCCGTGCCGTACTCACTGACCTGCGAGACGTCTTGTTCGCCGATCAGCTGCCAATGTTAGTACTCGGCCTGCTGGAAGACGGCAAGTTCTCCCATGCCGACGTGCAAGCGCTTAAGGCTGCAATTCGAAAAGTGGAAGCGGAAGGTGAGTCGTGACCGGCACCACAACACTAGAAATTTTGGCTTCGCTTTTTATTCAAGTGACTCTGCTGATCGGGCTCACAGCCTGGTTAACCTCGCGCCCGCGGTATCGCGCTTGCGCCGATGCCTGCTGGGTAAGCCTGCACGTCACGATTCTGTTACTTACCGCCGCCGCGTTTCTATTTCCTCACCTCCGATGGATCACCTGGGCCGATATTCAACCTTCCCAAGACCATCCGATTCTCGACTCGGTCGCTAGTCGAATCGGGCAAGTTTGTTCCTGGGTATGGTTCTCCGGAACAGCTATATTTTTCGGAATTTGCGGTGCTGGAATCTATCGCGCGACGGCCTTGGTACGAAGAGCGACTATCGATTCCTCGGTGGGACTAGTCGATACCGTCAGGCCGACAGACGCAGCACGATCCGGCTGCGTTGAAACTCGCGTGACTCACGATGACGTAAGCCCGTTCTGTTGGCAGTTACATCGGCCCGTGATCGTGGTTCCCGAAATCATGCAAAACTTCCCCGGCCCCGAACAAGCCGCGATCCTGCGGCATGAACACGCCCATCTTCGTCTGCAACATCCACTCCACTTGTTTTTGCAGCGAATGACCGAGGCGCTCCACTGGTATCATCCGCTGGTGTGGTGGGCTTCACGCCGTGCCGCGGCGTGCCGCGAGTTCCGCTGCGATCAAGACTCCGTCCGTACGCGCGGAGAAGTCGCTCATTACTTACGCGGTTTGCTGCGGTTGATTGAGCTTAAACTTCACCCGCCCGGCCGCCTTCCCGCTGGAGTTGGTTTTGTCGGCGATGCCTCGCTGCTCAGCGAACGTGTGCACCGGCTGCAAGATCGCGCCGAATTCATAGCAATACCAGAGACCGCTTCCCGTGGCATTGCGACGATCGCGATCGGCGCACTCCTATGCAGTCTTATTTGGCTGCCAGTCAATCCAGATGCTTCTCGGCGATCAGCGTGGTCGCCATGGCCGACCTGGTCCGCCCGAACGCTCGACATGATGGGCCTCGTTGTCCGCGATTACGAAGTCGATGGACATCGGCTCAGTCTTCACAATCACGACAAATGAAGTTCGGCGAAGACTGCCGGCCATCTCGCGGCGCGGGTTGTCGCTTCTGTCGCCAGGTTGCCGATCTAATCGGCACCCGCGATTTTCACGCGGCCTCTGACTGTTGGACCACTGCTTTGAGTTTGTCGAGCGCCGTGCGCGCGACCTTCAGCGGATCTTGCTGCCAGTAAGTTGGATTGAATAGCTCGACGGAGAAGTACCCGTCGAAACCGATTTTGCGCAAAGTCCGAAACACGTCCTTGAGCGGTGCTACCCCGTCCCCCGGATACACACGATCGCTATCCTTGATCGCCGCGCGCGGCGGATTCGCCGGATAGTCATTCACGTGCATTACGTGAAACGCACCGGGGCCAAGCAGTGCTAACCCGTTGAAATTCGAGCCGCCTTTATACAGGTGGTAGACGTCCGGTAGTACGCAAGCTTTGGGATGATCGCTTTCGATGGCCACCATCGTGGCCTGCCCTAGCCGCGTGAGCGTCTTAGAAAATCCCCACACTTCCACTTGCGGCACAACATCGAAATGATCGCCCAACGTTAAAAGAGCGTGATAGCGTTCGATCACCTTCGAATATTCGAGCACCACATCCGTACCGCCGGCCGCCGGCGCCGCAATCCGCTTGCCGCCGATTTGCTGCACCCAGTCCATATCGCGGCGCGACTGCTCCAGGCCCTTCGTACGGCGATCTTCATCGTCGACGATCCATTCCGAAAAACCGATCGCGCTCTCTACGGTGAGTCCACTATCCGTAATATGCTTTTTCAGGTCCGGCAGCGACCCGCCCTGCTGCACATACTTTTCGAGCTCGTTGATCCACGGTTCAATCGCGCCATACCCAGCCTGGGCCGCAATGTCGATCTCTTCGACCAACGACAGCTTTTGCCCGCGCACCGTGCTTGTATTAAACGAATAGTGAAACACTTATAAGCCCGGCCATCTCGCCGGCCGCCAGTGAACCGCAGACCAGGCCGAACACGAGGATTCGCCCCCCCTTACGCCCTCTTCTTCGATTTCTTTTTCCCCGCTGCTTTCGGCACTTTCGCCGTTTTCTTCTTCGCTGGTTTGGCCTTCACCTTTTTCTTTACTTCCGACTTACTCTTGCCGGCGGATTTAGCTGCCGCCTTTTTCTTTTTCGTCGCCGGCCGCAACGCTTTGATTTTTTCTCCAACCTTCTTCAACGCCGCCTTCGCGCGACCACTCGTGATCTCCTCTCGAATAGCTTCTGCAGCCCGCTTCACTGGCTTACGACCCTTGGCCGAGGAATCGCCCACCATCGCACCCACGGCTCCGCCCGCGAGCGCGCCGACCGGCCCGCCGACCATTCCGCCGAGTACTGCACCGGTAACCGCTCCAGCCGTCTGCTTAGAAACGGCCACATCGTCCTGGGAGACATCGACGACTTCCTGCGAACCTTTGGTAGATTTCGACTTTTTAGTCGGGCGTTTTTTAGCCATGCTTTCGTTCCTTCGTGTTTCGTTAAAAATCGGCAATTGCCGACGATCGATACGTGCACCGCGCTATGATAGCGTCTCTTGTCTCCATATGCGCAAAAAAGACGGCGCCCCCGATTGTCCGGGGACGCCGCCCACCACCCTCCCAGCTCTCCCACAAAGTCGACCGCGTTCTTCGCACGCGCGGAACCGGGGAGAGAGAAAGACGGAAGTACTAATTTACTTGCCGGCGCCGCCGCCAGCTGCACCGGCCGCACCACCCGCGCCCGCCGATCCGCTGCCTGTACCAGCCGCAGATCCGCTCGCAGCACCACTCGTGCCTGCGCCACCAGTTCCTCCCGTGCCACTGTTGGTGCCGCCGGTACCACCAGAGGTTCCCGAGGCGTTGCCGCCCGCGCCGCCGAACGGCACGGTCCCGCCGCTTCGCGGTGCAGTCAAATTATTATTCGGATTCGGGGTTGTTCCAGGTCCGAAGGTTCCGCCGCTCCCAACGGAGCCGTTAGGATTCGCGGCCGTTCCACCCACCGCTGCCCCCGTGCCTGTTCCGGCCTGACCGGAACCGTTCGCCCCGTTCGCCGAAGCGTTAAAATTGAAGCGATTTCCCGTCAACTGGGTCCAAGTCTGTTGCTGCTGCTGGTTCAAAATCGAATTCAGCTGGTCAGAATACTGGGAATAATTCGGCGAGGCATTCGTGCCCTGCTGGTCTCGCCACTGCGTCGCCAACGCCCGAATCTGCGTTCGTTGCTCGGGCGAGAGATTCAGTTGGCTTTGGACGGACGGATTATTGAACGCATTCAACCCCATATATTGACGGTTCAGCTGTTCGAACCTCATCCGCGACTGCGTGTCGGTCAAATTGCTATCCAACGATCCATTAAAGTCGTTCGTAAAACTATTCTCCAACTGCTCCATCCGCTGGGCACGTTGATCCGGAGTAAGATTTTGACCCAGACTCGACACGCCTTGGTTGTACTTGCTGTAGGCGTTTTGATACGCCTGATTTAAACCGTTGAACTGCGTATCGTTCATTTTTAACTCGCTCCGCACGGCAGGATCGTTGAAGAACGGAGTCTGACTGATCCCGTTATTCGAACCGTTCCCACTTGCCGCGGCGTTGGAGCCGAGGTTATTCCGCCCGGTCGCTCCGGCGCCATTCACACCATTCGATGCGTTCGCACCGAGATTGTTGCGACCCGTTCTTGAATTTGCGGCTCCTGTACCAGTTCCGGTGCCGTTCGATTGCGCGTTACTATTCGCGCCGAATCCGTTCGAGCTATTGATGCCATTGTTTGCGCCGAGCCCATTAGCCGCACCTACGCCGTTGTTGGCTCCTTGCTGAACTCCATTGGCTCGTACCCCAGTACCGTTTGTCGTTCCCGCACCGCCGGCACCTCCTGCTCTGCCCACACCTCCGGCGCCATTCGCGGACGCGCCCGCACCAGCGCTATTTGCTGCTCCAGCGCCACCGGTGCCCGATGCTCCTGCACCGGCACTCCCAGAAGCGCCAGCGCCCGCGCTACCCGACGCACCTGCACCTCCGCCTGCTCCGGCACCACCAGCGCCTCCACCTCCGCCCGCGCCGCCACCGGCCTGAGCAAATCCCATCGTCGCAAACCCAATCGCTGCTGCGAATGTCAGCGAATAACAAAATAAACGTTTCATCTCTAATTCCTCCTAAGGAACATTGCATGTCACGCATTTCTACAATTTGCTTCGCAACTTGGAACGCACTTCTCATGCCACTGGTACGCACCCAGCCGGACATATTGTCGGGCGCGTTAAATTCGCACCTGCGCCCGCGCAGCAAAGGGTCACAGCAAAAGAACCTGACGATTAGCGCGCCTGAATCTGTCGGCGAACTTTTGGAGTAAGTGATCAGAAACGCACGTTCGCCTACCACCCTGGCCAAAAAGCGATCCGCCCCGGCCTAACCCTGAATTAGTCGCTCGAACTCCGCTTGGGAGATAATACGAACGCCGAGCTTCGTAGCCTTATCGAGCTTCGTGCCGGCGTTCTCGCCTGCGACGAGATAATCGGTTTTCTTTGAGATGCTACTTCCCGCCCTGCCGCCGTTGTCGACGATCATCGCCTCGATCTCTTCGCGCTTAAAGTTGGCCAGCGTGCCGGTAACGACGATCGTCAAACCGGCGAGCGACCCGCCGCCGGCCAGAGCCGCTTTTTTCGGCGAGGTCATATCCAAGTCAGCATTTTTGAGCTTCTGAACGGCGCGCTCTCCCCGTTCGCTATGCAAAAAACTGTGGACACTTTCAGCAATGACTGGCCCTACTTCTTCCACGTTGCTCAAATCTTCTTCAGAGGCGGCCTGCAAGTCGTCCATCGATCCGAAGTGCTCGGCCAGTGTAGTCGCGACTCGAGCACCTACGTGGCGAATGCAGAGCGCGTTGAGAAGCCGAGCCAACCCGCGCGATTTACTGGCCCCGATATTGGCGACCAATTTCTCGGCGGATTTTTTGCCCATCCGCTCGAGTTCCATGAGCTTCTCTTCGGTGAGCTCGTATAAGTCCGCGAAGTCGTGGACCAGTCCGTTTTCAACGAGCTGATAAGCCAGCTTCTCGCCAAGCCCTTCGATATCCATCGCCGAGCGACCAGCGAAATACAACAATCGCTCGCCCAATTGCGCAGGGCAGGTGAAGTTCGGGCAGCGAATAAACACTCCCCCTTCATCTTTTTCGAGTTTCGTTTTGCAAACCGGGCAGTGTGTCGGATATACAAACTCCAGCGCACCCTCCGGGCGCAAATGCTTTTCCACGCGAACCACGTGCGGGATAATCTTGCCCGCCTTCTCAACGACGATCGTATCGCCAACGCGAATATCCTTGCGGGCAATCTCCTCCACATTGTGCAAACCGACTCGGCTGACGGACGTACCCGCGATCTGCACCGGTTCGAGCTCCGCCGTTGGCGTCAGCGCGCCGCTCTTACCAACGGTGATAAAAATATCATTCACCTTGGTCGTGGCTTCGTACTTTTCAAACTTGTATGCAACTAGCCACCGCGGCGCTTTGCTTGTCGCTCCGAGTTTCGCACGCTGGTCGAAGCTATCCACTTTCAGCACCAGCCCATCGACTTCGAAATCAAATTCGTGCAATTGACCGACCACGTGCTGGCAATGCTCGACAGCCGCCGCGAAACTGTCGAAGCGTTTCGCAAGCGGCGTGACAGGTACCCCCCATTGCTGCACGAGTTTCAGAAACTCCCAATGCGTCCGCACAGGCAGCCCTTCGTCATATCCAACGCCGTGACAATAAAACCGAAGCTTTCGCTCTGCCGACTGCTTAGGATCAAGCAGTTTGATTCCGCCCGCCGCCGTGTTCCGCGGATTCGCGTATAGATCCAACCCCTCGACCTGGCGCCGCGCATTGATATCCGCCAGGTCAGAATTGGTCATGTAGACTTCGCCGCGAATTTCAACGGTCGGCGGCACTTCGTCGCCCAGCAACCGCAACGGCACGCCCTTCACTGTCCGCATGTTATGCGTGATGTCGTCGCCCACCTGGCCAGTGCCGCGCGTCGCAGCTTGCGCAAGCACGCCTTGCTCGTACGTAAGCGCAACGGCAACGCCATCGATCTTGAGCTCCACGACCCAGGCAATCTCCTCGCCTGGCAGCAACTTCGCCGTCCGCTCGCCGAACTTTTCGAGCTCCTCGACGCTATACGTGTTGTCCATTGACAACATGGGCACACGATGCTGAACATTGGCTAGCGCTGAAATAGGCTCCCCACCAACGCGCTGCGTCGGACTATCGGGCGTGATGAGTTCCGGATGCGCCGCCTCCAGCTCTTTCAGCGCGTTGACGCGCTTGTCGTACTCAAGGTCAGATATGATCGGCGCATTTTCAACGTGATAACGCCGGTCATGCTCGCGAATTTCGCGGCGCAGCGCCTCGATTTGGTCGGCGATCGACTTCTTCGCCACGACGTTACACCGCTTTGGGTTCGAGCCCGCATTCCGGCGCCACGCTCACACTTTTGCCGGTCGCCGAGTTTGGAATCAAACACAGAAATCGCATCGGCTCCTTGCCCGTATTGCGAAATTGATGCACGTCGTTCGGCGACACGAGCACCACGTCTCCGGCCGCAAGTGGCTTTTCCTTATCGCCATCAACGATGGTGCCCTTGCCGGCGATCACATAGATCTCGTGCTCGTAATCATGAAAATGCTTCGGCGTGTGGCCGCCTGGCTCGACTTCGAACTCGCGCATGGCGAAAGTCGGCGCACTATCTTTTTCGCCAATCAACCAACGGACCTTGCAGCCGGTAGCGCCTTCCATTGTGACTTCGTTGGCGGGAACATTTTCGAGCTTCTTGATTTGCATTGTAGGTTGGTCCTTGAAAACTTACTGCAGCCTTGAGGTTGGCTTGATTCAACGCGACTGCCCACGCATAACCCCTTCGACTTCCTTCTCGGGGAGGGCTGGGGAGGGGGCGACCCGCTCGCTCCATTCTAAATCTCATACTCCCCAACGACACCGCACATGCCTCCACCCGCACTCTACTTAGTTCTCCCTCGCCGCTGCCAATAATCATCTGTCCCAATCGCGCCGAAAGTAAACGCCGCCAAAAACCCCAACTCCACAAGCAGCGCCGTCTCTCCGCGCTCGCGCATCCAAGCATGCAGCGGGTGATCCGCTTGAACGTCGACCGGCGCCTCGGGTGCAATCGCGGGGCGCGCGTCGTGAAACGCCATCATGCCATAACATACCGCGGTAAGCGCGAACACAGTGCCCGCCGCCAACAGCAGCCCGTAAAACGGATTCGCAAATTTCTCGGAACGCTTCAAAGCCGCACCCTCACTTGAACCGTGAATTATACCACCGCGCCGCCGGTCGACGGGAGGCCGCCCGCGGCCTACGATAAAGGATTCGCAACCGCAAATTATTCTCGCCCGGAGGACGGCAAGCGTGAGCCAACGTGCTATCGAGCTGCGTGGCGTGGCCGTCAACAACCTGCGGCATGTCGATCTCGATTTGCCCCACCGGGAGCTGATCGTATTTTGCGGCGTCTCCGGCAGCGGCAAAACCAGCATGGCGCTCGATACACTCTACGCCGAGGGCCAGCGCCGATACATCGAAAGCTTTTCCGCCTACACGCGGCAATTTCTCGAGCAACTCGACAAACCTCAAGCCGATCGCATCGACGGCATCCCGCCCGCGATCGCCGTAACCCACAAAAATCCCAGCCGATCAAATCGCGCGACCGTCGGCACAACCACGGAAGTAAACGAGTACCTCGGCCTGCTGTTCGCGCGCGTCGGCGAAATCATTTGTTACCAATGCGGCGAGCCCGTACGCCGCGACTCGCCCGAAAGCGCTGCGGAGCAGTTCGCACACCTGCCCGCAGCGGCACGCGTAATGATCGGCTTCGACGCCACAGCTCCAGACGACGAGCCTGCTGAACAATGGATAGCGGATCTGGTTGGCCTGGGATACGTGCGGGCTGTCCTTGGCGATAAAACCGTGTCTTTAGAACCGTCGCTCGCAAAAAAAATCGCGGCCGGCGATCGCTTGACGATCATCCTCGATCGCATATCGCTCGGCGATCAATCGACCGAGCGACTTCGAGATTCGATTGAATCCGCCTTCTCGGCCGGCGACGGATCTTGCGTAATTTTCACCGAATCGCTCGACGATTCGAGCGCGACCAGAGATGAATCGCTAAAAATCGACGACCGCACTTGGCAACGCGCGACTTACAGCAATCAATTGCGCTGCGAAACATGCGGCATCGAATATTCCGATCCCGAGCCACAGCTATTCAACTTCAACCGGCCGCTCGGTGCTTGCCCGGAATGCGAAGGCTTCGGCAACGTCGTAGTGACAGATATGGATCGTGTCGTTCCCGATCCGCAGAAATCACTTCGCGAAGGTGCCATTGCTCCATGGAATTCGCCGTCGTACGCGCATGAACTCGCCGAGTTGCTCGCCCTGGCTCCCGCGTACAAACTGCCCGTCGATGTGCCATTCGCCGATTTGAGCGATGAACAACGCCGCATCGTCGTCGAAGGCGTGCCCGAGCGAAACTTCGGCGGCCTCAACGGCTTTTTTCGCTGGCTCGAACGCCGCAAATACAAAATGCACCTGCGCGTTTTCTTAAGTCGCTGGCGTTCGTACCGTCTCTGCCCCGCCTGCAACGGCGCTCGGCTGCGGCCCGAAGCACTCGCCGTTCGCGTCGCCGATCGCAGCTTCGCCGATATCTGCCGTCTAAAGATCGACGAAGCGCTCCAGTTTTTCGACGAACTGAATTGGCCAGACTGGCAACAGCAAATCGCAAAGCCGCTGCTTGTGGATGTTCGCTCCCGCCTCGCCTTTCTCGCCGAGGTCGGCGTCGGCTACATCGCAATCGACCGATCGCTCCGCACTCTCAGCAGCGGCGAGGCGCAGCGTGTTGCACTCACCACCACGCTCGGCTCAAATCTCGTCGATATGCTCTACGTCCTCGACGAGCCCTCGGTCGGCCTGCACCCGGCCGACGTCTCGCCACTTGCCGCCGCGATCGAACGCTTGCACGAGCGCGGAAATACCGTCGTCGTCGTTGAACACGAACCTGAAATCATCCGCCGATCGAACCGAGTCGTCGAATTCGGCCCCGGCGCCGGCACCGAAGGCGGCCGCGTTATTTTCCAAGGTACGCCCAAGCAACTCATCCGGTCAAAAGAAAGCCGCACTGGAAATTGGCTCTCCGGCCGCAGCGGATTGTCAAATGCCGCCGCACGACGTTCAACTGGCCAAGGCTGGGTAAAGCTGCGCGGAGCCCGCGGCAACAACCTACAAAACCTCACGGTCGAATTTCCCCTAGGCGTCCTCTGCCTGGTAACGGGCGTGAGCGGCGCCGGCAAAAGCACGCTCGTGGACAAAACCCTCTACCCCGCCCTGGCCCGCCGGTTCCACAAAGACGACGAGCCCGCTGATCTGCCGCAATCCTTGGAATACGAGGACGTACTCGGCACCGGCCAATTGGATGACGTCGTCCATATCGATCAAAGCCCCATCGGCCGCTCCCCGCGCTCCAACCCCGCCACCTACATCAAGGCCCTCGATCCCATCCGCACGCTGTTCGCCGAACAGCTCGACGCCCGCACGCACGGTCTCACCGCCAGCCACTTCAGCTTCAACGTCGAAGGCGGCCGCTGCGAAACCTGCAACGGCGATGGTTACCTCGCGATCGACATGCAGTTCATGGCGAATGTCTACATGAAATGCCCCGAGTGCAGTGGCAAGCGCTTCCGCCAACAAGTGCTGGAAGTCAAATACCGCGGCCTCAATATCGCCGAAGTGCTCGACATGACCGCCCGCGAAGCGTTCAATTTCTTCCGCAGCCAACGTAAAGTGCAAACGAAGCTCAAATTCCTGCTCGACGTCGGCCTCGACTATCTGCGCCTCGGCCAACCCGCCAATACCCTCTCCGGCGGCGAATCCCAACGCCTGAAACTCGCCGCCCACCTCGCCGCCAAACGCCGCGGCCGCACTCTCTTTCTGCTCGATGAGCCCACGACCGGCCTCCACTTCACCGACATCGTACAATTACTAGATTGCTTCGACGCCCTACTCGAAGTCGGCCATTCACTGGTCGTCGTAGAGCACAATTTGCAGCTCATGAAAGCGGCCGATTGGCTCATCGACCTCGGTCCCGGCGCAGCCGACTCGGGCGGACAGGTCGTCGTCACTGGTACCCCCGAGGAAGTCGCCGCTTGCACTACTTCCGCCACTGGCAGAGTGCTCGCCGCCGAATTCGAACGCGAGAAATCGTCGCTTAAAGATGAAGCTATTGAAGAACCTCACGCAAAGGCGCAATCACGCAAAGGCAAATCATAATTCATTGCGCCGTCACGCCTTCGCGCGAGAAATCTCATGAACAACAAAATAGAAATCTTTCTGGGCGACGTCACCGATATGGAAGCCCATGTCTTCGCGCGCTACGTCGGCCCAGAACCCGTTATATTAGCCGGCACACTCCGCGGACCGTTCTGCGAGAAAGCCAAAACTCTGCCGGCCGATTTTCCGTTTCGAAAGACCAACTCCGAACAATCCGCCGCGGTCGAAGCCCTCGTCACCGAGCCCTGCTTGTGGTCACCCGAAATGCCGCTGCTCTACCAGGTCGAGCTACAGGCGGCCCACGGCGAGCAAATCATCGCCGAGTACCATGGAACCATCGGCCTCGAACGCTTAGCTCCGCGCCGCCCCGTCGATTTCGCCCCCGGCACTGGCTGATTGTCATGAGTGACGCCACCCCATCTCGCTACGATCGCCAAGCCCGCTTTGCACCACTCGGCGATGACGGACAACGCCGCCTGCTCGCCGGCCGCGCGCTCGTCTGCGGTTGCGGCGCGCTGGGTTCGGTTATCGCCGAAACGCTCGTCCGCGCCGGCGTCGGCTTCGTGCGAATCGTCGACCGCGACTTCGTCGAGCTCAACAACCTGCAACGCCAGGTGCTCTACGACGAGCAGGATGTCGCCGACAATCTTCCCAAGGCCATCGCCGCCGCGAACAAACTGCGCCGCATCAATTCCGATGTCGAGATCGAGCCGGTCGTAGCCGATGTCACTTATCAAAACATCACCGGGTTGGCGACCAATATTGACGTCATTGTCGACGGCACCGACAACTTCGCCATACGCTTTCTCCTCAACGACTTCGCCGTAAAATACGGCAAGCCGTGGATCTACGGCGGCTGCATCGGCGCCGAAGGTCAGTCGATGACCATTGTCCCCGGCAAGACCGCATGCCTCGCCTGCCTGATGCCCGAGGCCCCGCCCCCCGGCACCACGCCCACGTGCGACACCGCCGGAATCATCGCACCGATCGTCAACGTAATCGCCTCGATCGAAGCTGCGGAAGCGCTCAAAATCTTAAGCGGCCACGAAGAGTCGATAAGCAGACGTCTCACCATCGTCGATCTGTGGGACAATCAGTTCCGTCAAGTTGACCTCGCGCGATTGCACGAGAACAGCGACTGCCGCGTCTGCAAGCACGGCGAATTTGCGTGGCTCGCCGGCGAGCGCGGCGACGCTTCCGCGGTGCTCTGTGGCCGAAACGCCGTGCAACTAAGCGCGCCGCCAGGCACGTCGCTATCGCTAAACGACTTGGCGGCTCGATTGAAAGGCGTCGGCCACATCCAACTGAACGCCTTCCTCCTCCGCCTATACGTAGGCGACTATGTGATAACTGCCTTCCCGGATGCCCGCACCATCATCGGCGGCACCAACGACGTTGCCACTGCGCGCAGGGTGCATGCACGCTACATCGGCGCTTGATAGCGTCGCGATAACCGAGCCTTCCGCACGAAGACACCGCACACTCCCCGGCCTCTTCCTAACTTCACACGACTTGGCAACCTATGCCGCGCCGGCATTTGCGTTTTCATTTTCGCGACCGGCAATCCCGATGTCATTCGCAGACCCAGTTTCTTTCGTCTCGCGGCGTTCCCGCACGCCGCGAGACCCTTTTCTCTAAAGTGCGTTCCGCCGCGAGCTCCCGCGCTCGTTGGTGCGAGCCACCCTCTCCAAGCATGGCTACCGTTGAATCAACGCAAGCAGTTGCGCGTCCTGAGACTCTGTCGACACAGGTCCCGGCGTCACTTGTCGGCCGGCTCGGCTCCTGGCAGCTCGTCCGCCCGCTCGGCGAGGGAAACTTCACACGCGTGTACTCGGCGCGGCCTGCAGATGGCCCACCGAACCAACCCGCTGCGTACGTAATGAAAGTCCTCCGCAAGGAGTGGTGGCGCGATTCGCGTGCCATCGAAATGCAACGCCGCGAAGCTTGGGTCGGCAGCAAAGTCTCGCATCCCAACTTGCTCCCGGTCCTCTCGGCGAGCGTTCAAGAACCGCCGTTCTATATCGTGAGCCCCAGGCTCGACGGCCTCACCCTCGCCGAAATCATCGCCGAGCGCCAGTCGCTCCCGATCCCACTTGCACTGTGGGTCGCCCGGCAAACCGCCGATGGCCTCGCCGCTCTGTTCGAAAACGCCAACGTAATTCACGGCGATATCAAACCCGCCAACATCGTCGTCGCCCCCACCGGCCACACCACACTCCTCGACTTCGGCTTCGTGCAAACTCCGGCCGAGGCCAGCCACTGGGCCACTCGCCCACTTGCCGGCACACTCGCCTACATCGCGCCCGAACTGCTAACGTCGACACTCGCCGGCGGCCCACGCAGCGACATCTACAGCCTCGGCGTCACGCTCTACGAAATGCTCACCGGCCACCGCCCGTGGGAAACTGAAGATCCCGCGGAGTTGGCAACGCTCCACCGCGAAGCCAAGCCCACTGACATCCGGGCCCTGCGCCCCGATACGCCCGAGTTGGTCGCCGATCTCGTCCACACGATGCTCGCCAAAGATCCGCTCCGCCGCCCCGCCTCGGCCCGCGAGTTGGCGAGCCGATTGGTACGGCTCGAGATCAAAAGTTTCGCGCTTCTTTAATGGCGTGGGCCGGCCGGTGGTGCAAGTTCGGAGAAACTCGCCTGCATATTGACTAGCGACGCCTACCGCAAGCCTCTGTCTCCGTGCACGGCGATGTTGATGACGTTCTGGCCGACGCCCCCATCGGCGTAGTCATTGATGCCGACATATAGGATGTCGTCGCCGTCGTCACCGTACACCATATCGCCTTCGCCAGTGTAGTTTTGCTTCGCGTCGCGGCCAAAGAAGTTGCCCTTCTGACCGTAGAGCGTGTCGTTCCCCGCTCCGCCGCGGACAATGTCCGCCCCCACGCCGCCGTCAATCGTGTCGTCGCCGGCTTCGCCGTACAGCGTGTCGTTCCCCGCACCTCCTAAGATGAAATCGTTTCCATTGCCGCCGTAAACCAGATCATTTCCGGCACCTGCGTCGATTCCATCATCTCCATCACCGCCCAATATCGAATCGTCACCGACACCACACTTGATCGAGTCCTTGCCAATTCCGCCATCCACATAGTTATTACCATTGCCGGCATCGATGTGGTCATCACCATCGCCGCCAAAAATGATGTCGGCCATCGCGCCGCTCGTGATTGTATCGTTGCCAGCGCCGCCTTCGATACGATTACCGAAGTCGCTGCCGGTGAGCGTATCGTTGCCCGCGTCGCCGTACAGGTAGTTGTACCCATAGCCGCCGATGAGCGTGTCGTCGCCGTCGCCGCCGTGTGCTTCGCAATTGATCGCGGTTTTGTTCGTAAACGAATCGTTGCCGGCGAATCCGTTAAATACGATATCCGTTACGGCTGCAGCCGCCGTGTTCAAATTCGCAATGCGATTGACCGCCAACGTCGTGGTCTTACCCCCAGTTGTAATTGTGGCGACGATCTGGTCGTCGTTAATCGTCCCCGTGCCCTTCGTGTCGACCGTCACCGTAGCGACATCAGCGCCGCTGCCGCCGTTAAGCGTTAGCGTATGCGTGTTGGCGTCATAGACGATCGGTGCCGGCAAAACGGGACCTATCGATCCCGGCGCCGTTTGGTTGACGCTACCACCGACCTGGTTCGCTGAAAGCAGTTGGCGAACTTCCAGGTTTTCGATCGTAAGCGTACGGAAACGGTTTTTATTACCGGCGAGATTTAAGGGACGGCGAGACATGGCGAATTCCCTGCTATATGAAGTTTGTTTAAATTCTCAATGCCAACGGCGTCTCTCGGCCGTCTGACCCTCATACGCGGAAGATCGCTGCCGTTACAGAAAGTAAGGTTTACCACTAGAAAACGGCGGAAATAAACGGAATCGAACGCACTCCCCCGACCAAAAACGTCTTTTCTGGTCCCCTCCCCCTCGACGGGGAGGGTTAGGGAGGGGTGATCCGCAGAATTGCGAACACGATTAGGCGGCCCGCACTAAATTCTCCGCGCACTTGAATCGTCGAATGAGTTGCGGGTGCCGCTACACCCAATCCGGCTTCACGTCGCGATAACTCCAATCGAGCACTTCCATTGGATGCACGACCGCGAGACGCTCGCCCTGCACTCGCGCTTCGCGAGCAATTTGAAGAGCGCAACCCGCGTTGGACGTGATCGCCACCCGCGCCCTAGTGCGCTTGATATTCTCCATCTTCCGCTTGCTCAACCGAGCCGACATCTCCGGCTGCGTCAGGTTGTAAGTCCCCGCCGCTCCGCAGCACAATTCCGACTCCGGCAGATCGTGCATCTCTAACCCCGGCACGAGCGCCAGTAGCCGCCGCGGTGCATCATGCACCTTTTGTGCGTGCAACAAATGGCACGCATCGTGATAGGTCGCCACCGCGCGAATTTCTCCCTCAGGCCGCACCGGCCCGAGCTGATCGAGAAACTCGTTTACATCCCGAACCTTGGCTGACCACGCTGTTCGCTCGCCTTGGCGCTCATCGTGCCAGTGATGCCCGTAATCCTTAAGCATTGAACCACAGCCGGCGATGTTATTGATAATCGCGTCGAACCGCTCAATCGGAAACGCGGCCAGGTTCTCATCGGCGAACTTCTGCGCCGGCTCGCTCGACCCCGCATGAAAATGGATCGCCCCGCAACACGCTTGGCTGGGCGGCACGTGTACGTCGCACCCATTCTGCTGCAGCACGCGAGCCGTCGCCCAATTCACATGCCGAAACATCGCATCGCCAATACAGCCGGTGAAAAGAGCGACCGTCGCCCGCCGCCGACCAATCGCCGGCAAAAACTCCGGCAACGGCCCCTCATCTCGCCGCGGCGGCGGCAACATCTCCACCATCCGCCGCAACTGCGGCGGCAACAAATAGGTGAGCCGCGTCGCCTGCAACAGATTCATCAACCCAGTCCGCTGCGCAATCCGCGCCGGCAGCAGCGCCCGCCGCAACTTCGACGCATACGGAAACAGCCCAAACAAAATGTAGCGATGGAACCAATCTTGTTGCTTCGGTTCGCCCGCCGCTTGATCCATCGCCACACGAAACGGCTCGATCAACTTTCCGTACTGCACTCCCGAAGGACAAGCCGTCTCACACGCCCGGCAATCCAGACACAATTCCAAATGCCCGCGCACGCGATCATTCAACTCGAGCTTCCCGTCCGTCACCGCGCGCATCAAATAAATGCGCCCCCGCGGACTCTCATTCTCATCGCCGGTCTCCACATATGTCGGACAAGCCGACGTGCACAACCCACAATGCACGCAATCCAGCAGCAACTCATAATTGAGTGCTTGCCCAGGATTACTCTTCGTCGAGTTGGAACTTAATTCAGACAATTTATTTAAAACCGAAAGACACGGAGAACAAAACTAAGCCTTGTCATTTTTTGTGCTCTCCGTGCCTCCGTGGTTAATCCTTCTTCGCAAATTAGTAAATGAACCGCCCCGGATTCAGAATATTCTTCGGATCGAACTTCCGCTTGATTCGCTCCAGCAACACAACCGCATCCGTCCGCCCACCCCACACAAGATGCGACGTCACACCCTCGAGACTGCTCCGCACGATCGTCGCATGCCCGCCGACACGCGTCGCCGCCGGACGCAACTTGCCGGCTAACACCGCAGTCAACTCGCCGTGGGTAAATTTCGAAAATCTGGCGACGATCACACCACTCGCCGCGTGAGTTTGAACGCTGCAATTCGAATCGACGTCCAAAAGTTTTCCGACGATCGCCACCACGCTGCTCGGCGGCACAGCAATCTGCAGCACCAGCGGCGAGCCATCGTCGGCGTCCGTCGCCCCGCGATCAGAAAACTCAATTTGCCGACTCCAAAGCTGCTCTGATTCACTTGAGCCGATGTTCTGAACCCACGAAGCGCCCGCCGCAGCCAGTTCGCCTCGCGCTCTCTCGGCTAGCCAATTGACCTCAATCTCTGTGCCTTCGATGCGGACAACAATTTGCCCAGCTCGGGCGTCACTCCCCCAGCCTTTCCCTAATACCCAGTCGATCGCAACCGGCGGCGCTTCGAGCATCGACAACCGGCGCAGCGCCTCTTCCACGATCGCGAGGTCCCCGCACTCCGCAACAATCGCCGCGTTAGATTCCACTCGCGGCTTCACCTTGAGCGCAACCTGCGTGATCACACCGAGCGTCCCGAGCGACCCCGTGAGTAGCTTGCAAAAATCGTAACCCGCCACATTCTTAACAACGCGTCCGCCGCCCTTAAACGCGACTCCACGCCCGTCGACCGCATGAATCCCAATCACATAATCGCGAATCGTTCCATGCCCATACCGCCGCGATCCACACCAATTCGTTGCGATCACTCCACCCAACGTGGCCTCACTCGCGCGCGGCAAATCAATCGGCAACTGCTGCCCTTCCGCTGCAAGCGTGGCGGCTAGATCCGCGATCCGAATCCCGGCCTCAACCAGAATCGTCATATCCCGCGGCGTGTAGTCGATAACCTTCGCAAGCCCGCTTAACTCCAACCGAGTCGCGGCCCGATTCGGCGCATTTCCATAATCCAACGCCGTTCCACCGCCAACCGGCAATACTGCATTGCCTGTATCAAAAGCGGAGCGCACAAAATCCGCCACGCCCGCCGCCTCAGTCGGCGCAGACATCTCATTCGACGGTTTGGATTCAACGACAGTCGGCATTTTATTCACTACAGCGCGGCCCTACGCCCAGGATGAACTTGCTCCATGCCACACGCGCCCGCCGTCGGCAGCAGCTTACCAGGGCTCAATAACCCACCAGGGTTGATCGCATCCCGAAACCGCTCCATCACATCAAGGTCTCCATCCGTAAACATGCGCTTCATGAAACTGATTTTTTCCAACCCAATCCCATGCTCGCCCGTCACGCTACCGCCGCAATCCAAGCACTCGGTCAGAATCTCGTCGCTCGCCGCCAGAACGCGCTTGATCTCTTCCGGATGCCGCTCATCAAACAACAGAATCGGATGCAGGTTTCCATCGCCCGCATGAAACACATTCACGATCCGAATGTCGTACTTCTCGCCAATCGCCTGAATCCGCTGCAAGATATGCGGCAACTTCGAACGCGGCACCACACCATCCTGCGTGCAGTAGCTCGGGCTCAGCCGACCAATTGCCCCGAATGCCTGCTTTCGCGCTTTCCAAAGTTGCAATCGCTCCTTGGCGTCCGCGGCAAACCGCACTTCGCGCGCACCGTGTTGCTTGCAAATCTCCGCCACGCGATCGCGCTGCGCATCAAGCCCAACTTCCAATCCGTCGACTTCGATCAGCAGCACCGCCCCTGCATCAAGCGGGAATCCAAAATGAAACGCTTCCTCAACGGCGACCAATATCCCCTGGTCCATCATCTCCAGCGCCGCCGGAATGATCCCCGCCCCGATGATCGTACTGATCGCTTGCGTCGCATCATCCACGGAATCGAAAACCCCCAGCATCGTCCGCACGTTTTCAGGGTTCCGCGTGAGCCGCACCCAAATCTTCGTCACGACGCCGAGTGTCCCCTCGCCGCCAACGATGGCGCCAACCAAATCCGGCCCCGCAGACGACTCAACCGGCCCACCAACTTGCATGACTTCGCCGTCGGAAGTCACCACTTCCAGCCCCAGCACATGGTTCACCGTCACGCCGTACTTCAACGTGTGCGGCCCGCCGGCATTCGTCGAAACATTCCCACCGATCGTGCACGCCCCCTGGCTCGATGGATCGGGCGCATAATGAAAACCCGTCCCCGCCAATCGCCGATTGAGATGCGCATTCACCACCCCCGGCTCAACCA
The DNA here is from genome assembly GCA_013286045.1 of Planctomycetota bacterium. Taxonomy (GTDB): domain Bacteria; phylum Planctomycetota; class Planctomycetia; order Pirellulales; family Lacipirellulaceae; genus JABDGM01. Next base: position 56,539 of record JABDGM010000016.1, read on the forward strand.
CCGCATACCGATCGCGCAGATTCACTTCGCTTATCTCACGCATCCGCGTGAGCACGATCATGACACCGCCGCCCACGGGCAACCCGCCGCCAGACAGGCTTGTCCCCGCACCGCGCGGCACAAACGACACACCCATCTCGCTGCAAAGCTTGACGACGGCCGCCACTTCCGCAGTATTCCGGGGAAACACCGCCACATTCGGGCAATGCTTTTCAATGACGAATGCGTCGCACTCGTAGACTGCTAAATCCGAATGCGCATCGAGCACATGATCCGCGCCGACAATCCGCCGCAGTGCACTAGATAGAAATGTGGCCTCGATCGTAGACACAGCCCGCTCGCGCTCTCCACCAACCGCGCGGATAGAAATGACAACAAAGACGCCCGCGCGAAACATCAATTATAGATGCTTCGCGCGGGCGCACCAGTCTCAACGTTTCTCGTGTTCGCCGTTCGAATTAAGCGCGTTCGTCCGGCTTCGTCACGTCTGGCACATCTTTCCCGAGTGCCGTCGCAAGCGCGATCTGATGATCTTGTTCTTGAACCAGAATGTCGCGAATTTGCTCCGCCAATGCATATTCTTCCAGTTCCTCGCATTGCCGTACGCGAACGCGATAATTCCGGATCGTCTCGTTCTCGTTGTCGAGATCGAACTGCAGCATGTCCGTCGCTTTTTCAGACGTCTTCACCGGCTTTGGCTTCGTCGCCGGCATCCCGCCCAAATAATCGATTTGGTTCGCTAGGGTAATCGCGTGCTGCAGTTCCTCGGTGGCATGCACTGCCAACTCATCCGCAATCGCCATGTACTCCGCCCCCTTGAGCACTTGCGAATAAACTACGTACGAAATAATCGCCTGATACTCGCGCTCCAAATCTTCGTTCAGCAGCTTAACGAGTTCTTCGCGAGTTACCTTCGAGTGTTTGTCAGCCATAATATGATCTCCCGCGGTCGGAATTTATTTGATGCGAAGCCGAATCGCCATCAGAAACTTGGGCGAAACGCACCGCAGCAATCATATCATCCGACCCGCCCCCTGTCGCGAGGCAGCGACGAAAGCCCGCATTTACAAAAAAGAGTGCCACCTGTCCCCAGTGGGATGAGACAGGTGGCACACAGGCGGAGGGAGGAGGGAGAATTGAGGAGGGTTCTAGATTTTTCTTCGTCTTACGATTCCAACGGCACTTCCACGCCATCCAAAAATCCGGCCAGCGCCCGCGTCCGATACGGCTGTTGCAGCTTGCGAACCGCCTTCGATTCGATCTGCCGCACACGCTCGCGAGTCACCTGGAAAATCTTGCCGACTTCTTCGAGCGTGTACGTGTATCCATCCGCCAACCCGTATCGCAGCCGAATGATTTCGCGCTCGCGGTAAGTAAGATCGTGCATCACGTCGTTGAGCCGCTGCTTGAGCATCTCGCTGTTCGTATCCCGCAGCGGATCATCATCACGATTTTCTTGCAAGAACTCGCCGAAGAAGTTGTCTTCGTGATCACCCACCGGCTGATCCAGCGACAACGGCTGCCGGCACATCTTGATGATCACCCGGGCATCGTCCAGTGAAAGCCCCGCACGCTCGGCCACTTCCTCCGGATTCGGATCACGCCCAACTTCCTGCACGAACGCAGCCGTCACCGCCCGAACGCGCCCCATCGTGTCGATCATATGCACCGGCAAGCGAATCGTCCGGCTCTGGTCCGCGATCGCCCGTGTAATCGCCTGGCGAATCCACCATGTGGCGTAGGTCGAGAACTTGTAACCGCGCTGATACTCGAATTTATCAACCGCCCGCATCAGCCCTGTGTTGCCTTCTTGAATCAGGTCCAGGAAGCTCAGCCCACGATTGCGATACCGCTTAGCAATCGAAACCACGAGCCGCAGATTCGCCGCCGAAAGCACGCGCTTCGCTTCATCGTACTTATTGCGTTGCTCCAGCGTGCGAGCCGCCAAGTGGGCCAGCGTGGCCGGCGATTCGAGCGTAATCCGCATCAAATACCGCAGCTCTTGCAGCAGTTCCGAATGCTGCTTTTCGCTGATAAGCTTCTCCGGCTCCGCGAGCTGCTGCTTGATCGTGACCATCCGCTCGCCGATCTTGTGCAGCTGCTGCATCACGGGCATCAGCTTGCCCAGGCGAAGATTCAATTCCTCGACGAGCCGCACGATTTTGCCGCGACGAATCACCAACTGCCGCCAGGCCGCACGCTTCTCAGCCTTCGGCCGCCGCTTGTCGATTGCGATGCGATAGTCAACCTGGTTCAGCCGCATCAGGTGCCGAATGGTTGCCAGATTCGGCCCCAGCCGCTTCAGCGTCCGCTTTTTCTCCGAAGTGTTCGTGACCGAGATCTCAATCGTGCGATCCAGTCGCAACTCGCCGTTTTGAACCTTTTCCAGCAGCTCGACCGCCGCCTGCAACACAAAATCGTTGCCAAGCAACAGATACCGGAACCGTCCCCGCGTTTCCTCAATCCGCCGGGCCGACGAAATCTCATCTTCCCGATTGAGCATCGGAATCTCGCCCATCTGCATGAGATACATGCGGATCGGATCGTCAATGTGCGATTCGAGGCTGCCTTCCTCCGGCAGATGCTCCAGCTCATCATCCTGTTCGATGGCGGCGCTCAGCGTTTCATCCGGAACCTCTTCGTCGTTGAGAATGAAATCATCATCCCCGAGCGAATCGCTGTGATGATTCCCCTTCCCATTCGTTTTGCCGTTCGCTTTGCCATTCAAGACCCCATGTTCGGTCGCACCATTGCGACCTGGCTTGCCATTTACTTTGCCGTTCAGCTTGCCGTTAACTTTGCCGTTCGGCTTCCCATTCAGCGGACGATT
>JABDGM010000016.1:59440-60402 GCA_013286045.1 Planctomycetota bacterium
CGTCGCACAGGCAATACCTCACGGTGGTCGGTTCGAAGTGGCGTGATGGATTGGGCAGAATGCACCCCCGGTGCCAACACGCGATGACCCGACCTCTGCCCTCGGCGTAAGTGTTTGAGCAGACAAGGTTTGCAATGCGCATCCAAGCACCATCCGGGCGTCGCGCGAAGCCACGCGTTGCGTACCCGCCTCATTTCCCGTGTGGTCACGTTGCCTCATTGCAACACCGCTGCCTCGTCGCTTCGCGCCCGAACTCCTACAATCGATACGTTCCCAACACCGCCAAATGTTCAAACCCTTACCGCCAAAAGATCTCACGCAAAGGCGCGAAGACGCTAGGAATTGAATAGAACCACGGAGGCACGGAGGACACGGAGAAAGACAAAATTGGCCATCTGTAACTGCTCTCCGTGTTCTCCATGCCTCTGTGGGTAATTTCCTGTTCTTTGCGCCTTCGCGCCTTTGCGTGAGAAACCGCACCCGTGTTCATGACCAGCAACGCAATCGACCTGAAAGTCACCGGCGCGATCGGCACGATCGTGCTCAATCGCCCGCAACGCCGCAACGCGCTCACCCGCGCCATGCTCGCGCAACTGTCCGAAGCGTTCGCCGATTTGCACCTTGAAAAGCGCGTCCGGGCCATCATCCTCACCGGCGCTGGTACCGCCTTCTGCGCCGGCATGGACGTGCACGAAATGCAACACGCTGCCACACTTCCGGACGCCGAAAAATCTCAAGAATGGGGCGACACCGCCGAAGCTTACAGCGATCTCGTCACCCAAATGATCCAGCTCCCAAAGCCGATCATCGCCTCAGTCAACGGCCCCGCCGTCGCCGGCGGCGCAGGCCTCGTACTCGCCTCGGATGTAGTCGTCGCCACGCCCAACGCCCAATTCGGCCTGCCCGAACCACGCCGCGGCCTGATCGCCGGCGCCGTCGCACCCCTGCTCGCCTTCCGAGTC
>JABDGM010000016.1:60412-60576 GCA_013286045.1 Planctomycetota bacterium
ATGCCGTGACGAGTAGGCGGGCGGCGGTCCCGCCGCCCGCCTACTCGTCACGGCATCCCTCTACCCCGCCGAAGAAGCCCACCGCCTCGGCATCTACCACGAACTCATCGACGAACCCCGACTCTGGGCTCGTTGCGTGCAGATCGGCGAAGAATGCGCCGCCG
>JABDGM010000017.1 GCA_013286045.1 Planctomycetota bacterium
ATGATTTGCGGCCGGCCGTCCCCGTGGCGCTAAGGGCGAAGCGTTGGACCGTGTCGCAGCTGGCCGCGATTGCGGCGGGAATTATGCTGATCGCGGGGACATCGGCGTCAGTTGGCTACAGGTTGGCGCAATCACAATCGTCGGCGGAAGATCAATTCGCAGATTGGATCGTGTCGGATCATGTTCGGTCGTTGCAGGCCGATCATTTGATGGACGTGGCGTCGAGCGATCGGCACACGGTGAAGCCGTGGTTCAAAGGGAAAGTGGATTTTTCGCCGCAGACGCCGGATTTAACTGCGGATGGGTTTGAGCTGGTCGGCGGGCGCCTGGATTATTTGCAGGATCGGCCGGTGGCGGCGATTGTGTACGCGCGACGGAAGCATACGATCAATTTGTTTACCTGGCCGGCGGACGGCGATACCGTAAAGGATGCGCGGGAGCTGGCGAAGCATGGATTTAATCTTCGCAATTGGGAGCGGGGTGGGATGGAGTATTGGGCGGTTTCGGATTTGAATGATGAGGAGCTGGGACAGTTTGTGAAGCTGTATCAGGAACGGGCTGGGGAGGCGAAATAAGCGTTTGCGTGTGCTCCGGCGAGCATGGCTCACCGGTTATTGGATTTGGAATGAATCTCGCAGTCGAAGAGGTGCGGTATGAACTTCGACGTTGCGCGGCACAACATGGTGGTGGAGCAGTTGGAGGAGCGCGGAATTGCTGATTCGCGCGTGCTGGAGGCGATGGATTGGGTGCGCCGGCACGAATTTGTGCCGGGGCCGCTTCTGTCGCAGTCTTACGACGACCGGGCGCTGCCGATCGAGCTTGAGCAGACGATCTCTCAGCCGTATACGGTAGCGTTCATGTGCGAGGCGGCGCGGCTGACGGCGGACGATAAGGTGCTCGAGATCGGCACCGGCACGGGGTATTGCGCGGCGGTGCTTTCGTTGCTCACACGCGAAGTTCACACCGTTGAACGACTAGAGCCGTTGTATCTTTCGGCCGCCGAACGACTCACGCGATTGGGCTTTCGCAACGTACGCTGTTACTTTGACGACGGCACGCTTGGCTTGCCAAGCGAAGCGCCTTTCAATGCGATCGTTTGCACGGCGGGCGCGGAGTCGCTGCCGGAGGGTTATCAGAAGCAACTTGCCGACGGCGGGCGGATCGTGATTCCGGTGGGCATAAATTCGCGGCAAGAGATGATTCGCATCACGCGCTGCGGCGACCAATTTAGGCACGAAAATTTGGGTACGTTTGGTTTTGTGCCGCTCGTTGCAGATACGGAATCGTAGTCGTGTCGAATCAGTCGGGAGTTTTTCTGCCCCAGTCGTGGCGCGTCGCGAGCCATGCCGCGATCGTGCAGGCAATGAAACTGAGCACCATGCCGACACCGACTTGAGCCGCCGTAAGTTCGGACAAAAGCGACGTTTGCGCATGAGCCAAACCGAATCGGGCCGCCAAGAACCACAAGCCCCATGCTGCTATGATCCCTGCGTAGGTCGCCGCGATACTTAAGATGGCGGCATAGATCGCCTGGCGCACTAGGCAAGTTGCGGCGACCGCTGCGGAGAAGACGGCAATTTGAACAAGTGGCAAAGCGCCGTAGGACGAGTGCGACAAGATCCTATTTGGATCGGAACTCAACGCGAAGAGGGCCACCAAGAGCGGGCCCCACATCGCGGCCAAGAGCACTAGCATTCCCGTGACGAATTTCACCCAGAACCACAAATCGACATTGATGGGGATCGAGCGCCAAAATGAGTTCAAACCGGGACTCACATCGCGTATGCACACGCCGATACCAACCACGATTGCGACACTGCAACCAATCGTCGCGCACACACCGAGGATCAATTCGGCGAGATGATCTGGCTCTTGGAGGAAGTATGTTGGCGAGGAAAAAAACGAAACCGCGATGATTCCGGCTAGACCCGCCAGCCCGGCTAGCGCGAGGGAACCGCTTTCGCGAAATTGCTTCCAAACGATCGCGGCGAACGGCGACTTATGCGGCTTCGGGAGCCACTCGAGTTGACCGACCACTCGTCGAGCGGCTGGCGGAGAATAGTTTTCGGTGCCGGAAACGCGTCCGAATCTCAGCGAGTACCAAGCCAAGAGCGCGGCATGCATGCCGACGGCACCAACTAGGATGGGCACCCACTGAGGGTTTCGATCTGAAAAAGGCCAGACGAACCCGCCTGCCGCCGTCGACATTCCGAGCTGTTTTAGCCAAGCGTACGGCGAATTAGATCCGTAGGCCGAGTCGAACAGAACAAAAATCAAGTAGCTGAGAAACAACATTAGAAGGTACCAGGCGGTCATTGCGCCCAGAGCCACGGCGCCGGCACTGACTTCGTCTCTGCGGTTAACTCCCGTTGCAGCCGTCCAGATGAACAGGCTTAAGACGAGGGGGAATGCGAAGGCGATCGCATCGAGGTACCAATTGCCGGTAAGGCTATTCTTCAATTCTCCGGCTGTCATCAATATGCGACCGTCACCAGTAAACAAACTTGACCGAAGATAAAACAGCGCGATAGCCAGCAGCAGCGGCACTGTTAGCGTGATGACTCCGAATAAAACTTTTGCGGCGACGACGCGTCCCATCGGCACGGGTACGGCTTGAAGAAACGGAAGCGTGCGGCGTGATCTTTCGTTGGACGCAGCCCCAGCTCCGACGAATACAGAGAGCGGAACGATGCACAGCGTTACCATTCCAAACGCGACGCCGAGCTTATCTGCCTTGTCCTCGATAAGCATTGCGAGCGTCGCCACGCCCCACAGGATGGCGGTGATCGAAACGAGCTTCCATTTGTGCTCGTGCCATTCTTTCCAAAGCAGGCTTTGCCAGATGGTACGCATTGTGAAGTTTGCTTTCGCGGCGGTTAGGGAAGATCGGCATCTCCGGCGGATGACATGATCTTAGATCAGCGGCTGAAGCTCGGGCTGCGCAACCGCATCGGGTGATTTCCGGCGGCTTCCCGCGACGTAGGCCTCGAAAATCTCGTCCAAGTTCAGGTCGACGACACGGTGTTCGATGCCTTCGCGGCCGAGAACGCTCTGCGCTCGCTCGAAGTTTTCGATTGTTACCGCGGCATGGTCGCCATCGATCCGTTCGTCGAGGATCTTCAACTGGTTATGGGCTCGGTTCAGGGCGGCGCGACTCAACACTATTTGCTTTACGTCGCGGCGCAAGCTTTCTGTGTCTGCTTGGCGGAGAATGCGCCCCTGATCGAGGATGGCGATTTCGTCGGCAACCGGCTCGACCTCGTACAGCAAATGGGAGCTGTAAAACACAGTGCGGCCTTCGCCTTGGAGATGGTTGATCAGGTCACGATTGAACTGCTTTCGCATAATGGGGTCGAGACCGAGCGCGGGGTCGTCGAGAATTACGAGTTCAGGGCGATGAGAAAGAGCTAGGACGAGACCGAGCCGGACGTTTTGGCCTTTGGATAAATGCTTAACGCGGGTTCGCAGCGGCAATTCGAAATCGCTCAGGTATTTGGCGGCGAGCGCGTGGTCCCACGTTGGATAGAACGGCGCGACGAAGCAAACGATTTCTTCGACGCGCATCCAGCCGTACATGGTTTGGTCTTCCGCCAAGTAGCCGATGCGGCGGCGAAGTTCCAGCGGCTCGCGCTGCGGATCAATGCCGAGGACGCGAATGGCACCATCGTCGCGCGTCAGGAGGCCGAGCAGCGAGCGAATCAAAGTCGTTTTACCGGCTGCATTACGGCCGAGGAACGCGAACGTTTTACCGCGGGATACTTGCAGCGTGACGCCTCGTAAAACTTGAGTAGAACGGAACGACTTGTGTACGGCCTGCACATCGATTGCTAGTTCGTTCATGATGTTTGTCCTCGCCCGGCGGGCAGTGCTTCGGCGGTGGGGATGCTGTCGACGGCTTCGGTCAAAAGTTCGTGCAACTCGTCGGTCGTCAGGCCAAGCCCGGTCGCTTGACGAGCTATTTGGCGGAGCTCATCGACCAAGCGAGCGCGGTGGGCCGCCGTCCGAGTTTTGGACACGCGGCCAGTCGCAAACGTGCCCTGACCGTGCCGCATTTCGAGTAGCCCTTCGCCGCAGAGCCGTTCGTACACGCGGAGAATCGTGTTTTGATTGACGGCGAGATCACGTGCCAATTCGCGGACGGAGGGAAGCTGCTCGCCTGGCTTCATTGTTCCGGAGGCGCAGAGCGTAGCGATCTGATCGGCGATTTGCCGCGAAATGGCGACTGAAGAGCCTTTTTCGATTCGCAGAAACATGCGAAATCCCCGAGAAATGATGACTGACTACAGTAGTGTAACAGTGGTCACTGAGTGTGTCAAGATTTTTTGTTGTTATCGCGTTGGTGAGAAACGCCGGGGACATTAGGGCGTGCTAAGCTTTGCGCTTTCGGACGAAGCGGAGCCGTTCGTCGAAGAGAATTTGCCCTCAGCCTCGCGAAGACATTTTTGGATTTGGCGCACGGCCTGACGTAGGCGTTCTTCGTTTTCGACGAGGGACATTCGCAAAAAGCCTTCGCCGGCGGGGCCGAAGCCGCTGCCGGGGCTGACGGCGACGTTGCCTTTTTCGAGGAGCATCATGCCGAAGTCCATGGTGTTCATACGTTGGCGCCAAACTTCGGGGATTGGCACCCAGCAGAACATGCTGGCTTTGGGGGGCGTCATGGGCCAGCCGATGCGGGCGAGGCTTTCGATGAGGGCGTCGCGGCGGCTTTCGTAGATCAGGGCTTGTTGCTCCATGCCGGCGTCGCCGTTGCGGAGGGCCATGATCGCGGCGATTTGGACGGCTTGGAACATTCCGTAGTCGTAGTAGCCCTTGATCGTGGCGAGGGCTTTGATCATTTGGCGGTTACCGGCGCAGAAACCGACGCGCCAGCCGGCCATGTTGTAGCCTTTGCTCATCGTGGTGAACTCGACACCGACATCGGAGGCGCCGGGCGATGCCAAGAAGCTTGGGGCCTTGTACCCGTCGAAGGCGACGTCCGCGTAAGCGAAATCGCTAATGACGGCGAAGCCGTATTTGCGAGCAAGTTTTACGACCTCATCGAAGAATGGTTGCTCAACGCAGACCGTAGATGGGTTATGCGGGTAGTTGAGGATTACGAGCTTTGGCCGCGGGTAGAGGTGTTCGCAGGTGTAGGCGATGTTCGAGAGGAATTTTTCGCTGTCGCGGACTTCGAGCGCGATGACGTTACCGGAGGCCAGAGCGACGGAATAGACGTGGATCGGGAAGTACGGGGCGGGGACGATGGCGGTGTCGCCGGGGCCCATCATGGCCAGGCACATGTGGCTGAAGCCTTCCTTGGAGCCCAGGCAGGCGATCACTTCTTCGTCGGGGTCGAGGCGGACGCCGAACCGCTTGAAGTATTTTGCGGCGACCTCGCGACGAAGGTTTGCAATGCCGTTCGACTTGCTGTAGCCGTGATTGCGCGGATCGCGGGCGGCTTCGTTCAGCTTCTCGATGACGAAGTCTTCGGGCGGATCCGAAGGGTTGCCCATGCCGAGGTCGATGACGTCGTCGCCGGCACGGCGCTTCTGCTGGAGCAGGCCGTTGATGCGACCGAACAGGTATGGCGGCAGGCGCGTGACGCGCTCGGCGACTTGGATCGGGAACGGGCGATCGGGCGGCGAATTATTTGAAGGTGCGGACATCGGCGTTTGAATCGAAAAGCCAACGGCGTTGGAGACACCTCCTACGACCGAGGGGTACTCAAGTCGATTCAGTATAGCGGACTGTACTGCGGTGCGCAATTACCGCGGCACTGCGCCGGACGTCTGATGAACGGCTTCGTCTACGTGGGTCGCATTTTCGCCTGGCCCGGGCTTTGCGCGCTCAGGAGAAGTAGAGGTACCGGCCAGGAAGTTGTCGATCCGGGCCTTGGAGCGGAGATCGTCGAACTTTTCGCCCATCGCCATGCGGAGCTTCTTTTCGAAGATGTCCTGCTTCAGAATGGTTTGAACTTCCTGCGGATTGACTTCGACCGGCTGGGTGCGGCCTTCGCACCTCAGGATCACGAACTTGTCTGCCAGCTGGATGATGCCGGAGAGTTCGCCTGGCTTGAGATCGAAAGCGACGTCTTCAATTTGCGGTTGGCCGCCGAAGCGGCGAATGGGCGGCACTTCGCCGCGGAGAGATTTGCTGCTCGGCTCGACGGAGTATTCTTCGGCGAGGTCGCCGAAGTAATCGTCCGACGTGTTTTGGCGGGCCTTGCCCCAAACTTCCTGGGCGCGGCGCATATTGGCGAGCACGATCGCTCGACAGCGGACGCGTTCGCCGTAGTTGGCTTGGAAGCCTTTATCCAGGTCGTCTTGATTGACTTTGATGCTGTCGCCAGTGAGCTTCTTGAGAGCGGCTGAGGGCCAGACGGAATCCTTGATGTAGCGATCCTTGGTGAGCCCTTGCTCTTCCGTGGCGGCCTTCATCCATTTGTCCATATCTGGCTTGCCATCTTTGCCGACGACCCCGGCAAGTATCGCGGCGTGAGCCATTTCGGCATTGAGGTCCTCGTCAGTGACGGTGACGTTGGCTTTCTTCAGAGCCTGATTCAGAAGCATATGGGCGATCTCGGTTTCGAGCACTTCGCGGTCGTAGCGCATCAGGCATTCGTCGGCAAGCTCGGAGTATGGAATATGCTCGCCGTTGATAGTGGCCACAACACCCGGCATTTGGGCGCGGAGCTGCGGATTATTCCAGACGTTCTGCACCGTGGATGAATCCTGCAGTTTCTTGAAGAGCGTGCCGGCGACTTCGCGGAGCTTGCCTTCTTGAATTCGCTCGGTGAGCTCGTCTTTAACGGTTTCGATCGGGACGTTACGGGCGGGAATCGGCGCTTCGCACTTAAGAATCGCGAACTGTTCGCCGACGGGGATGACCGCCGAAATCTGATTTGGCTGCATGGCGAACACCGCTTGTTCGATTCCTGGATCGCCGACATGGTGGTGGATCGGCTGGATCATGCCGCCGATGCTCGCGCTGTTGACGTCCAGCGAGTTTTGCATCGCCAGGCGCGGGAAGTCGTTCGGCTGCTTCACCAGCTGAGCGTGCAGCTCGTCGGCCTTTTGGCGATTGTTGACGACAATCAGACGGCACTTAACGGCCGGGCCGTATTGCGATTCGTACGCCTTTTGGAGTTCGGCGTCGTCGACGACGATGTCGTTGGCGGCGCACTTGCGCAGGGCCAGCGTCGGCCAGAGAATATCGCGCTTGTATTGTTCAGGATGGATGCCGCGCTCTTTTTCGAGCATTTCGAGCCACTGGTCTTTGCCGATTTTGAAGCGCTTGGCCATGCGTTCGACTTCGGCGTCGACTTCGGCGTCGGTGACTTCGATGTTGCGGTTCTTGCAGTAGTGCGAGATGAGCCGCTTGTTGACGAGGCCTTCGAGCACTTCGTTGCCGTAACGTTCGCAGCAGGCGGCGGCGAGGGCGTCGCGGTGAAGTTCTTCGCCGTTGACGATGGCCATGATGTCGTGCTGAGGCTTGTCGGCTTTCGCGGCGGTGGCGCTAGCTTGTTGCACGCCTTGCTTGGCGGGCGGCTGTTGGGCGTTATCAGCGGCCGGTTGCGCTTTACGGAATGGATTGGGGACTTGCGCGTTGGCGTCTTTATTACCGATTGCGAGCTTGAGCACGACGCAGAGCACGACGACCGCTACGCCGCTGGCGGCAAACGCGAGAAGTTGCTTCCGATTACGGGGACGACGGCTAGTTGAGGCAGTCGTGGCGGTGGGTTTTTTGCGGGACATTGCGGTTTCTCCATAAACCGTTGTGCGATCAGGATCTCGAACGTGGGTTGGCGTTCGAGAATGTGGCGCACGCCAATCCGGCGGCGGGGCAGGGAGGATAGCAAAGCCGGCAGAGGGCGGCAAGAGAAGCGGTCGGCGAGTGCTAGCAGCTTGGTTGGAGCATTGGTGCGACGTTGCTTGTCGCGATTTCAAGACCCTATGGTTCGTCGAAAGCGACCGTGGCGGATTGAAGTTGACGGACACGAAAGAGGTTTAGAGCGTATCGATCGAAACTTTCCAGTTTCTTCTCCAAGTCGTTGGCGACCATCTGACGCTGGTCGAGGTCTCGCTTTCGCGCATCCAGGCCGTAACCTCCTTCAGATCGACGTCTGATTACATCGTTGTATCGCTTCAGTTCAGCACGAAGCTCGTCGAGTTCAGCTTGTGGATGAAGATCGTTGCTGGTGCCGAGGTCCGCTAGTACTTGTTGCAGCCGATGGGCCACGGCAGATAGTTGGTGAGTGTCGAGGTTTGGAAATGGATCAATATCGTCGGGCTTTGGAGGACCCATTTCGCGCTCGATGTCTTCGTATTCATCCCGCTTTCGCTTGATTTCAGATTTTAAGGTATCCAGCGTTCGCACCATTGCATCGTACGTCACGGATGGTCCCATTTCCTTCTGGTTCGAGAATTCTTCGTTGTATGCTTTCGCGATCGCGTCAACGATTTCCGTCAGGTCGCCTTTTTGGAAATTCGGCCCGGACATGCTTATTGCGAGGACACCATCGCTTGGACAGTAAAAGCGAACATGCTTCGCCAGCCATGCTGCGGGGTCCTTTACGTTTTGAAGTAATGTGAGCGATTGCAGATTCGAAGTTCGAAAAGCGTCATTCAGAAAGGGAGTGCACTTTAGTAGTCCGAGCTGCGACGTAGTGAACGTTTCAAATCCAAAGGTCGCCGGTCGTGGTAGGTCGCGAGCATCAGTTGCTGTGGGAATTTTTGGCTCAATGGTGAATAACGCCGTGACAGTAATTGGGCGATTTGACGCCGCACGAGCCTGAAAGAATACTGTTGCGATTACGACGCACAGCAGGCCGACCAATCCGACGGCACGACGGAACCTGGGAGATAATATCAGGGCGGCGCGCAACGAATGCACCTACTCTCCGCGATCGATCTCGCGAGTGCGCCTATCGCAGTAAGCGATTTTCGGCATGGACCAAAGCGTCGGAACAATGTGCAAAGCGTCGACGAGTCGCGGTTTGCCGCTAGTGAGAGTTGGCGATGGGATCGTGAGTCGCTGGGAATCGCGACGTCAGACTTTGCGGGGATACGATTGCGGCCTGCACCTGGCGGATTCGGTCGGGGGAATTAGCGTCGATGTCGAGCCACTGAAGGCGCGTCGCCATATCGACCGAGATTGCCCGCAGGCAATCGAGGTCACGCTTGCGTGTATCGAGGTCGGTGGAAATCTCGGACTGCTTAGCGATCGCGCCGTAAAGTTCGTCGCGATTCTTTTGCAGCTCGGCCACGCGTTGTTTGATTAACTTCGCTTTGGTTGGCGTATCTGTTAAATCGATCGCGAGCTGGTTCTCGAATCGCATCAGTTCGTCCTCGATGCGGTCCAGGCGCTTGAGCTCTTGATCGAAGGAAATCGAACGCTGGCCTTGGGCGGCTTCAGCCTTGCCGGTTTCACGAGCGATGTCTAGATATTCGTCGAGCTTGTGTCGAATTTCTTCGTTGAGGTTACGGAGATTGCGGTCGAACAGGTCGCGAGTTACGAGGCGTTGTTGGCGTTCCTGGTCTACGGCTTCATTCCAGTAGGATCGAGAAATCGCATCGACGATGGCGGCGATCTCTTTCTTCTGGGATTCATCTCCGCGGAGGCTGATCGAAAGGATCGCTCCATTTTGCGGAAATTCAACTGTAAGATTTTGTTTCAGCCATTGAACCGGATCGGCGTGGTCCTGCAAGATGGGCAGCGACCCGATTTTTGGATCACGCAGGGCGGCGGTCAGAACGACGTCGCTTTCGGCTAAGGCAATTTGCGTTCGTTTTAACGTTTCGAATTCATACTCGGTCAGAGATCGGCGATTGACTGCCTCGTTGAATACCGAAGGAAGCGAGCTTTCGACTTTGAAGAGGGCGGTGGCCGTCACACGGCCGGATGTTGTCCACCAATAAACGCCGCCCGCGATGATTAGGAGCAAGAAAATCGCCCCCGAGATCTGAAACCAATGTCGCTTGAAAACTGACGGCCGAACGGACGTAGACTGCTGGCCCATGGCGATACCCTCCGCTGCGAGAAGTATGAGAAAAGCGCGGTAGTTGTACGCAGGCCGTGCGGGATTGGTTCGCACGAAATTGGCGACAATTAGTCGTTCATCACCTCGGCCTCTTTGGCCTTGGCGGCATCGGTGCAGCGGTCCTCGAACTTTTTGGTGAGCTCTTGGATTTCCTCTTTGGTGGATTTGAGCTCGTCTTCGCTGAGGCTCTTCTCTTTTTCTTCGGTTTCGGCGTCTTTATTGGCGTCACGGCGGATGTTGCGGATGGCGACCTTTGTATCTTCCGTCAGCTCTTTCGTGCGGGCGACCATTTTGCGGCGGACTTCGCCCGAGAGGGGCGGGATGTTGAGGCGGATCACTTTACCATCGCTCTGCGGCGCTAGGCCGAGGTCGCTGGCGATGATGCCTTTTTCGATGTCCTTGATTGTCCCCGGATCGAACGGGCGAATGACGAGCTGCTGCGGCTCAGGCGCGCTTACGCTCGCGATCTGTTTGATGGGCACGGGCGAACCGTAGGCCTCGACGCGGAGGGAATCGACCATACCGGGGTTCGCGCGGCCGGTGCGGATGCCGGTGAGGTCTTGCTTAAGTTTGCCGAGCGCCTTTTCCATGCGCTCTTCGGCATCGAATAGTATTTCTTCAACGCTCATCTAAGAATTCCAATCGAATTAAACCACGGAGGCACGGAGGACACGGAGGGGTTGTATCACGATCAAAGTACGACACGAACGATTCCGTTTTTCAGGACTGCAATATTGAAATTTAGGAGCAGTCCAACTTTCATTCCCGTAATGCGAAGATATGTCAGCAGTTGGGCTTTGTGAAGGTCGGCGATTGAATCGATCGCTTTCAATTCGACAATCACTTTTTCAGCAACAACAAGGTCAGCCCGATAGCCGCAGTAAATTCGCACTGATTTGTACACGACGGGTATTGGTACTTGGTGTACGAATGGAACATGCCGGGTGCTCAGTTCATAGCAAAGACACGACTCATAGGCTGATTCGAGAAGCCCCGGACCGAGCTCCCGATGAACGTCGATCGCCGCCCCGATTATTTGATTCGTGATTTCTTCCTGATGCAGCATAGCGCAATCAGTTTCAGGTGGTCGCTAACCCCTCCGTGTTCTCCGTGCCTCCGTGGTTAATTACTTCGGTGCCGGCGCTTGGCTGGTGACGCGAGTGCCGATGTCTTCGCCGCGGACGGCGCGTTCGATGTTGCCGTCGGTGCGGTAGTTGAAGACCAGGATCGGCAGGTTGTGTTCCATGCAGTGGGCGATGGCCGTGGGGTCCATGACGCGGAGATTGCGGTCGCGGACTTCTTTGAAGGTGAGCTCGTGGAAGAGCGTCGCTGTGGGATCTTTTTCTGGGTCCGCCGTGAAAACGCCGTCGACGCGGGTGGCTTTCATGAGGATGTCGGCGCCGATCTCCATCGCTTTTTGTGCGGCGGCCGTGTCCGTGGTTACGAACGGCGCGCCAGTGCCGCCGGCGAGAATCACGATGCGTCCTTTTTCGAGGTGGCGGCGCGCGCGGCGGCGGATGAATGGCTCGGCGACGCCGTCCATGCGGACAGCCGACATCAAGCGGGTTTGGCAGTCAAGCGATTCGAGCGCGTCTTGAAGGGCGAGGCCGTTGATCACGGTGGCGAGCATACCCATATAGTGGGCCGTGGCCTCTTGAATGCTGGAGTTGCCGGCGGTGAACTGGGCGCCTCGCAAAATGTTACCGCCGCCAATGACGATGGCGATTTCGACACCGAGGGCGGCGGCGCGCTGCACTTGGGCGGCAATATCGACGACCTCTCCCATGCTGATGCCACGCTGGCCGGGGGCGGCAAAGCTTTCGCCGGAGAGCTTTAGAAGGATGCGTTTGTACGGGCTGGCGGACATGGGAATAGCCAATTCGGGATTGCGGGGCGCGTTGCGAACGATCTTGCTAGTAATTCTCAGCCCGAGCGGGCCGATGTGCAATTGGCGAAGCACAAAAAAAGCCCCGACGGGCGTCGGGGCTGGTGGGGTTCCGACTATGCTGCCGGTTTTTCGCCGGCAGATTCGCCGAGTTGCCAACGGATGAATTTCACGAGCTTCATGCCGCCGGCGGCGGCAACTTTGCCGACCGTTTGCTTTTCGTCTTTCACGAACGGTTGTTCGGAAAGGACGTGCTCGGCGTAGAAGTTGCGCATCCGGCCTTCGATCATCTTTTCGATGATGTTTTCCGGCTTGCCTTCCTTGCGGGCCTGCTCGGTAAGGATCGCGCGCTCTTTTTCGACGAGGCTCTTTTCGAGCTCGGCCGTATTCGTGGCTTTGGGCTTCATGGCGGCCACGTGCATGGCAACGCCCTTGGCAAGGTCATCGTTGCCGCCTTCGACGACGAGCAACACGCCGCTTTTGGCGTCGTGGTGGACGTAGTTTCCGGCGGGCAAATCAATGCGGACGATACGGGCTAACCGCAAAACTTCACGCATCTTGCCTTCGATTTCGTCCTTCCATTGCTCGAGCGTCATGCCTTTGCGGCTGGGGGCCGGCTGCTTCCACAGATCTTCGGGCTTATCGGCGCCGGGACCTACGGCGAGCTGTTTGGCGAGATCATTGGAAAGGGCGACGAGGTCTTCGTGCTTCGCGACGGGGGCGGATTCGACTTGTAGTTCGATCATTGCACCGACCGGCGGATCGAGCGTGGAGTAAGCGGCGATGCGGCCTTCTTCGGTCGTGCGATCCTGGCGAATCGACATAATCTTCTTGCCGGACTCGCGGGCCTTCTGCTTCGCGAGTTCGAAGTCGCCGTTCGTTTCCTGGAGCGCCTTCTTGCAATCCATCATCGGAAGGCCAGTTTCATCGCGCAGCTTCATGACCATTGCTGCTGTAATTTCTGCCATGAGAGTTTCCTCAACCTGAATTATGTGTGTGGTGCTGCGATCGTTCGACAACTACGCAGAATCCTGGCCAGGGTGGCCGGGGTAAAATTGCCGGCCCATCTTGGGCCGGCTGTTGTTCGCTGCAATTAAGACCGTTAGGCCATCGCGACTTCGGCGTCTTTGGCGGCGTGTTGGCTTTCGACGGCGGCGTGGCTCTTACCGGCCAGGACCGCGTCGGACAACATCTTCATGATCAGCTCGATCGACCGCATGCTGTCGTCGTTGCCGGGAATCGGCAGATCCACCAAATCCGGATCGCAATCGGTGTCGATGAGCGCGACCGTGGCAACGCCGAGCTTTTGGGCTTCGCTTACGGCGTTCTTTTCTTTCTTGGGGTCGACGATGATCAAGCACTCGGGCAGGCGATTCATCGTGCGGATACCGTTCAGGTTGCGGAACATCTTGCGATATTCGCGCGTTAGGGCGGATTGCGCCTTCTTCGAGTAGGTGTTGATCTTGTCCGTGTTCTTGACGTCTTCGAGTTCCTCGAGACGGCCGAGGCGGCTGCGGATCGTGCGGAAGTTGGTGAGCGTGCCGCCCAACCAACGATCGTTTACGAACGGCATGCCGCAGCGTGTGGCTTCGCGTTCGACGGCGTCGGCGGCTTGGCGCTTCGTACCGACGAAAAGGATGAGGCTGCCTTGCGACGAGAGCTGCGTGAGGTACTTCTTGGCACGCAACAAGCCGCGGACGGTTTCGCGCACGTCGATGATGTGAATGAGGTTCTTGCGGGCGTAAATGTACGGCCGCATCTTCGGGTTCCAACGGCTAGCGCGGTGGCCGTAGTGAACGCCGGCTTCGACGAGTTCTTGAACGAGTGCAGACATGAAAACTCCTTGGCACACCGGCTAAGTGTCGCCGCAGCGACCGTCCGGCGTTAGATCGGACATTCGGCCAGGTTGGTAAAACCGCGAAATCTCGGGCCGATCGAGCTCGCGGGAGCCTTGTATCGTATCGGGGCAGGGCAATGTGGGTCAACCGGCGATTTGCGACCGGGGTTCGAGCCGAATTAGGCCCCGAGTTGGCGTAGAGCACTCAACACGGCGTCGTGGAGATGGCCATTGGTAGCGACGACGCCGCGGTTCTTGGCGAGCGTGCGGCCGTGGGAGAAATCCAGCGATTTGCCGTCGAGGTCGGTGATTCGGCCACCGGCTTCTTCGATTACGATCGAGCCTGCGGCCTGATCCCAAATTTTTTCGCGGTAATCGGGGCGGGAAGGGGAGAGGAGGCGGAGCATGATGTCGCCGCCGCCGGCTGCGAGGACGGCGTACTTGGCTTGGCTGTCCATTCCTACGGGCGGTTCGGTAGTGCCGAGCTTCGATGCGAGTTGGCTGATCTCGTCGACGTTGGTGTGGGATTTTTCAACGGAGCGAAGGATGCGGGCGGAGCTGGATTGCGTATGCGGAGAGGCAGTGAGCTTTTGCCACCCAGGCTTGGCTGTGAGTGGTTGGCACCAAGCGCCTTGGTCGCGAGACGCAACGCAGATGCAGCCATCAGCGTCCGACGACTGGCCAGCAATGCCGACGTTCTTCGGTGCGAGCTCGGGGCACCCGAGGACGCCGAGTTCGACTTTGCCGTTCCGAACTAGCGCGAGAGCGACGGCATATTGTTCGCGGCGCAAGAAGCCTTTGGTGCCGTCGATGGGGTCGAGCGTCCAATAAGTTTCTGGCGGTTCACCGGCGCCGCGATCGATGAGGTTGCAAACCTCTTCGGGCGTTGCGTCCGAGATGGACGAGCGGACGAATTCTGTGATTTGGTCAAGGATTGCAACACCCTCTTCAAGGCGAAGCGCGTCAGCGTTTTCCTCCCCAATGAGCGTTGCGCCAGGGAGCTGCTCAGCGAGCCGACGGGCGATCACGGCCTGTACGGCGAAGTCGGCGACTGTCACGGGCGAGCGGTCGTCTTTTGTGAGCGTACCGGTCACCATTTCACGCTGAATGCGGCGGGCCAGAAGCGATGCTTCGCGCACGGCTTCGATGGCGAAGAGTGCGTCGGCCGATGAAATGGGGAACTGATCCATGTTGGAACGAGCGAAAATGACGTTCCAAGCGGTGAAAAGATGGAACAGTCTCGGGCCCAGCCAAGAAAGCCGAACCAGCCAGATTTAGTAAAACTACCCCGCCAGGACTCGAACCTGGAATGAGGGAATCAAAATCCCTAGTGTTACCATTACACCACGGGGTAACGCAGGGGCCAGTCTAGCGCGAACGGGTGCGGTTGGCAACGGAGAAGGCGAGTTGCTCGAGTTCCGTAGTGAGGTCAACGCCGACGAGACCGACATGCTCCGGAAGTGACAGCGCCACCGGGGCAAAGTTCACGATTCCGGTAATTCCGGCGGCGACAAGCTGATCGGCGGCTTGCTGAGCGTCGGCCGCGGGGACCGTGATCATGCCCAATTGAATGTGCTGTTGGCGGACGATGTCGCCAAGCTGAGCGATGTCAAAGACGGGTATCCCTTCGATTTGCGAACCGATGACTCGGGGGTCGCGGTCGAACGCGGCGACGATTCGAAATCCTTGCGCCGAAAAGCCTTTGTAGCGCAACAGGGCGCGACCCATGTTGCCGACGCCGACCATGGTGACGGTCCATTGCCGATCGGTGCCGAGGATGCGGCGAATCTCGGCGATGAGCTCGTCGCAGCGGTAGCCAATGCCGGGGTGGCCAAAGTGGCCGAAATACGCGAGGTCTTTGCGGACCTGGGCATCGGTGAATCCGAACAGGGTGGCCAACTGGCTGGAGCTGACGGTTGCCCTACCGGCACGCACTAAGTGCTGAAGCTCACGCAGGTAAAGGCTCAGGCGGCTGACGACGACGGCCGGAACATCGCGGGGTGGCGTAGGCGATTTTGGCTTGGATGAATGCAATTTGAGCCCATCGTTTCTGTGCGGTAGTCGCCAACCTCACTCTAAAAGAAGGGTGGGGGGGCAGCAAGTCATTTGAAGGCCTTGAGTTCAGCATAGGAACGTCGCTTTCCGGTCGCGGTCCCTGAAGCCGCTGGCATAAGTGGCACACACGTCATAGGTGGCCCGGCGCGATCGCTTTGGCCGGCACTTCTTCGCTTCGGAACTCCTAATGCGCGAAGAGTTTACGATCAGCAAAATGCTAGCAATCGCGAAAACCAGGGTGATTGCAGTGCATGGAGAAACTGCACAGTTGGGTTAAGGTGCGTGGATTTATCCGCCCGAATTAGGTAGTGGCGGACCATGTGTCCCGCCAGACCAGCCCAATTGGATCTCCCTACGTCGAGTTTACAGGAGGCTACGGACCATGAAACGTTTGATGGTTGCGCTTGCCGCTACCGTCGTGCTATCGCTTGCCCCAGCTCAAGCGAATGCCGGCTACTGCGGAGTCGCGCGTTATTGTGGATGTGACTGTCAGGAGCAGACTCAGTGCTGCACGAAAACAGTTCACGTCATGGAATACACGCAGGAAGAATTTACCTGCTACAAAACAGTCTGGGACCGGGTATGTGAGGATCGCACGATCAACTGCGTGCGGTACGTTCCCGAAACTCGCAGCCGCGAGATTTGCTACACGGTTTGCAAGCCTTGCTACGAGACCAAGACTCGTTGCTACACGGTCTGCAAGCCCTGCTATGAGACCCGTAGCCGCGAAGTTTGCTACACGGTCTGCAAGCCTTGCTACGAGACGAAGACCCGATGCTACACCGTGTGCCACCCGTGCTGGGAAGACCACAGCCGGGAAGTTTGCTACACCGTGTGCAAGCCGTGCTACGAGACCAAGACCCGCTGCTACACCGTCTGCAAGCCTTGCTTCGAGACGAAGAGCCGCGAGATCTGCTACACGGTGTGCAAGCCTTGCTTCGAGGAGAAGACGGGCTGCTACACGACCTGCAAGCCAGTGTGGGAAGATCGCACCCGCGAGATCAACTACACGGTCAGCGTGCCGGTTCACTACACCAAGACCATCCAAGTTCCGAGTGGTCACTGGTGCACGGAGTCATGGGAAGTTCCTGGCCCGACGATCCGCAAGATTGTCCACGACCCAGGTACCTGGTCGTATGACGCCTGTGGTTGCAAGTGCTGTTACACGCCAGGCGCTTGCCACGAAGAGTGCTCGCAATGCCCAGGTCACACCTGCTCGCGCCAGAAGTGGGTTCCCTGCTGTGTGGATAAAGAGATCTGCTGCGTCCGCTACGAGTGCGAACCCCGCACCCGGACCGAATGCTACAAGGTCTGCCACATGGAATCAGAGCAGCACACCTTCTGCTACAAGGTCTGCCACATGGTTCCGGAGCAACGTTCGCGCACAGTGTGCTACCAGGTCTGCCACATGGTTCCGGAACAACGGACCTGCAGCTACCAGGTTTGCCACATGGTGCCCGAGCAGCACACCCGGACGATCTGCTGGAAGACCTGCCACATGGTGCCAGAAACCAAAACCTGCACCTACCAGGTTTGCCACATGGTCCCAGAGCAACGGTCGCGTACTGTGTGCTACCAGGTATGCCATATGGTTCCGGAAACCCGGACCTGCAGCTACCAAGTATGCCACATGGTGCCCGAGCAACGGACCCGGACCGAGTGCTACACGGTCTGCGTTCCGCAATGCTACACCCGCACCATCCAGGTTCCGAAGTGCGTCTCTCACCAAGAGCCGTATAAGGTAACCCGTTGCGTGCCCCACTGCGTGTGCAAGGAAGTACCGGTAACGGTCTGCTGCCCGAGTGGTTGTGACGGTGGTTGCGGTGGCGAAAGCTCCGGCTGCGGTTGCAACAAGTAGTTAGTGTCTCAAGCCTCCCTTCCCGTAGCGGGAGCGTGGCTGGTCAACTGAAACCCACAGCGGGTCGGTTCTTCGGAACCGGCCCGCTTTTTTGTTTTACTGAGGTGAATTGGGTGTTTAACAAATAGCCAAATTGGACGCTCTGAAGCCACTAGCTTGTCGCAGTTGCTCATCTTGGCAAACTGAAACGCGTAGCTGCCAGCGAATTTCGAATTGGTCCCCAAAATGCTATGCGTCGAAACGGCGTTGCGGCCGAGCTTTGACGAACAGTCAAGCGTACGAATTGCAGACGTTGAAATCGAAACCTTGGCATTGGGACGTTCATGGGCGTTACGGATAAACAATTTCACCATCACGCGGATGGTAAACCCGAATCGTCGGACAGCGATGGGAATCACAGTGCGACGGAAGATCTGTTCGTGGTCGCGCTCGGCGCCTCGGCCGGCGGATTGGAAGCACTCGAAAAATTCTTCGATAACATGCCGGCCGATAGCGGGTTGGCGTTCGTCGTCGTTCAGCATTTGTCGCCGGACTTCAAGAGCCTAATGAACGAGCTTCTGGCTCGTCATACGAAGCTAGCAATCCACCGTGTAACGGATGGAATCCAGATCGAGCCCAATTCGATCTATCTGATCCCACCCAAGAAGGAGATGATCGTCTCTGAAGGGCGGCTACTGCTGACGGACAAGGACCCCTCGCAAGGCTTGAGCTTGCCGATCGACACGTTTTTGCGGTCGCTCGCAGCAGAGTACGGTCGCCACGCGGTGGCCGTTATTTTGTCCGGCACCGGTAGCGATGGCTCCCGCGGAGTTCGCGCGGTTCACGACACGGGCGGCTTCGTAATCGTTCAGGACGAAGCTTCTGCCAACTTCGACGGAATGCCCCGCAGTGCCATCGATACGGGCGTGGTTGATGCCGTTCTGCCGCCGCGAGATATGGCGGGGGCGATCATCGAATACGCTCAAGGCAGATTCTTCCCCGATCCGCAGGGGGATGACGCCCCTGCAATTCAAAATGATGGCGTTCAAGAGATCTTTAGAGTTTTGCACGGCGCGTACGGCATCGACTTCTCGTTCTATAAGCCGAACACCATCGCCCGGCGCGTAGAACGGCGCCTGCAGTTAACCCACACGCCTGACCTTGAGGGCTACATCGCGCGTTTGCACGGCGATCGTGAAGAGCTGAACTCGCTGTACAAAGACCTGCTGATCGGCGTTACGCGATTCTTTCGGGATGAAGGTGCGTTTGAACATTTAGAGCATGATCTCATCCCGCAATTAATCGCGCGGCTTTCGCAGGAGGAGCTGCGCGTGTGGGTATGTGGTTGCGCGACGGGCGAAGAAGCCTACTCGGTGGCGATCTTGCTGCATGAAGCGCTTACTTCACGACAGCAAACAGTGCGGGCGAAGATATTCGCCACAGATGTCCATCAGGCGTCGCTGGAATTCGCCAGCGTGGGCGTTTACAGCGAGGAAGCGCTCGCTGCTGTGTCTGAGTCGCGGCGGAATCGGTACTTCAGCAGGCATCCTTCCGGCTTTCAGGTGATTCCGGAACTGCGGAAGATGATCGTGTTCGCGCCACACAATGTCATCAAGGACGCGCCGTTCACGAAGTTGGATTTGATCACGTGCAGAAACATGCTCATCTATTTGCAGCCGCACGCGCAAAAAAAGGCGATATCGCTGTTTCATTTCGGCTTGAAAACGAACGGTATTATGTTTCTCGGCCCGAGCGAAAGCCCGGGCGATCTGGCAGACGAATTTGACGCATTGGACCGTCATTGGAAGACCTTTCGCAAGCGTCGCGACGTGCGTTTGCCGGCGGACTTTCGGCTGCCGCTGTCTCCCGGCCTTTCGCGGTGGCGTGCCTCGGCGGGCGTCCCCGCTTTGGATTCGCGAGGGCTGCCGGATTTACAGCTGCTGCGAGCGTACGACGTGCTGCTCGAACAGCACGTGCCGCCGAGCTTACTGGTGAATGAGCGCCGCGAGCTGATCCATTCCTTTGCAGGGGCCGGCAAATATCTGTCGGTTCGGGATGGCCGGCCGACTTCCGATATTCTCGAGCTCGTGGAGCCCGAACTGAAGATTGCCTTGGCCGGCGCACTTCAACGGGCCGCGAAAGACAAGGAGCCAATCGTTTATGGCTCGGTCCACTTACGCTCGGTCCCGGAAAACGAGCAGCTGCGTGTGACGGTTAAGCCAGTTACGATCCAAAGCACGGGCGACGAATACTTTCTCGTTTCCTTCGAAGCGCAAACCAAGAAGCCCTCGCTGCCGCCCTCGGAAAGCGCGATTGATTTCGACGCCGCTTCGCGTGATCGTCTAGCGGAAGTCGAGGACGAGCTTCGCTACACGAAGGAGAATCTGCAGGCGACGATCGAGGAGATGGAGACAACGAACGAGGAGCTCCAAGCCACGAATGAGGAGTTGGTCGCTTCGAACGAAGAGCTCCAGAGCACCAATGAAGAACTTCATTCGGTGAACGAAGAGCTTTATACAGTGAACGCCGAGCATCAACGTAAGATCACGGAGCTTACGGAGATGACGGACGACATGGATAACTTGCTGCGGAGCACCGAGATCGGCACGATCTTTCTCGATCGTTCGCTGCGGATTCGCAAATTCACGCCGCAGATTTATCACGCGTTCCAAATCTTGCCCCAAGATATCGGCCGCAGCATTGACACGTTTTCGCACAATATTGTGTTCGACAATTTGACCGCGGAGGTTGGTCGAGTCGTCACGGAAGAGAAGCCGTTTGAAAAGGACGTGCAAGACCGGAACGGAAAATGGTTCCTACTGCGAATTCTGCCGTACCGCACGAAAGGACGAGTCGATGGGGCCGTGATGACGTTAGTCGATATCGCCGGCGTGAAGAAAACAGAAAGCGAATTGCGGCGGATGTCGAAAGTGTTCATGGACGGAGCGGACCCGATCATCATCGAAGATTTGGAAGGTCGTATTATCGATCTTAACGAAGAGGCAACGCGAGCCTACGGATGGAAACGTGAGGAAATGGTTGGCCAGCCAGGCACAAAGTTGGTGCCGGCCGAGTGGGTTGCCCAAGCGAACGCGTTGCGCGAGAGAGTTCGGCACGGGCAGAATGTGCGAAACGTGGAGCTCATGCGGCAAGATCGGTCGGGCCACGCTTTGCCTGTGCTGTTAACACTCTCTGTACTGCAAGACGAACAGGGGAAGCCGATCGGCGTTGCCATTTTGTCGAAAGACATTCAACAGCTAAAGGAGGCCGAGCGAGAAGCGCGCGAGGCGGTAATTCGCCGCGATGAATTTCTCGCCATGCTTTCGCACGAGTTACGCAACCCGCTAGGTGCCGTGCTCAATGCAGCGGAGCTCATGACGCACGCCGAGAATTCGGACCCGCGTGGAGCGCTAGCGGCGGACGTGATTTTGCGGCAATCGCGGCAAATGGCACGATTGCTCGATGACCTGCTGGATGTGTCGCGCGTAACGCAGGGGAAAATCGAAATCCGCCGGCAAATTATCGACCTCAAGCAAGTGGTGCGCGACGCGGTCGAAGCAGTGCGACCCGAAGTCGAGGATCGCCAGCATAAGCTCGATGTGGACGTGCCAGATGACCCGATGTTCGTCGAAGGCGATCCGTCTCGCATTCTTCAGATTCAAGAAAACCTGCTCGGCAACGCGGCCAAATACACCCCAAACGGTGGACGAATTTCGATCACCGCTCGGTGTGAGGGCAAAGACGCCGTCATTTCGGTGAAGGACAATGGACAAGGCATACCACCCGATATGCTCAACAATATCTTCGAGCTATTCGTGCAAGGACCGAAATCGCTGGCTCGGACCGAGGGAGGCATGGGGATTGGCCTCAGCCTGGCACGCGTCTTGGCCGAGCTGCATGGCGGGACACTTTCCGTTCAAAGCGATGGCAAGTTCCACGGCAGTACATTCACGATGCGGATGCCGCTCACGAAGAAACAGCCGCTCAAAGTGGCGGTCAAGGACATCCCCCAAGCTACCGGAACGCGCGTATTGATTGTCGAAGACAATCACGATAGTCGAGTGACGCTGGAGAAATTACTGCGACTTTATGGGTGCGAAGTTTCGACGGCGTCGGACGGCCGAGCTGGATTCGAGGCGATTGAAAGGTTGAAACCGGACGTCGCGTTGGTCGACATCGGCCTGCCCGGCATGGACGGATACGAAGTTGCGAGGCGAGTTCGCAGCGACCTGGGCGGCTCTCCGGTTCGACTAGTTGCGGTCACCGGATATGGTCGTGCTGAAGATCGAGAGGCGGTCTTCAAGGCAGGCTTTGACGCCCATCTCGTCAAGCCGATTGATCCGAAAGAATTGGTGCGGACGCTGACTAAGGCGAAGTGACGATTGGAATTGCTTACCCTTGCCCTTGGTTTTTTAGCCGATCGCCCCCGGCGGAGCCGGGGGCTGCCAAAAAACAAACTACGGCGTCCTATAAAAGCAGAGCGGGGACCTCGTGCACACGCGGCCCCCGCTCTTTCCCGGCAAGCAACTAGTCAGGTTCGCTCCTGCGCGGCGGTTTCCGAATCCGTGGAATAGTCGCTCTGGGCGACTCCGCCTTCCTGTTCGTCGCGAGCTCACGCCAATACGCGTTCGATGTGCAGCTCGTCGCGGATCGCGTCGAGCAAGGCTTTTGGATTCAGCGGCTTGGTGAACCACCGGTCGACGCCATTCGGACCGACACTGACGTCGGTCTCTTCGGGTTTCATGCCGCTGACGGCGAAGAGTTTGAGGCTGCGGTAATCGGGATTGCTGCGGATTGCCGAAATCGTTTTGCCACCGTCGAAGCGAGGCATTTTCATATCGAGCAGTACGACATCCGGTGCATGCTCGGTGAGGCGGACCATGGCTTGCAGGCCGTCTTCGGCTGTGTCGACATCGAATCCGCTCACTCGCAAGCAGCCGGCCAATAGCTCGCGTTCGTTGTCGTCGTCTTCGACCACCAATGCGCGGTGATGCAGTTCGCTGGCCGCATTAATTGTCGGCTTGATCACGCGCGGCTTTTCTTTGACTGGGCCATCCAGTTCTTCCTCGATCGCCTTGAGCTCATTGAAGATTTTGAAGATCGTCGATTCAGCGTCGGAAAGATCGCCGACTTCGATGTTGCGATGAAGCAAATGGAGGCCAAGCGCAGCTGAGTTGAGCCGATTACGCGTAGCGTGGGTAAGTTTGCGTTCGAGGGCCTCCTTCGCATCAGGAAACTTCAGCGTGTGGGTTTCGCCGTTCGCTTCCATTTTTTCGGTGATCTCGTGCCGATGCACGGGAACTTCGTGCGGGGCATCGATGCCAAGTCGCACCTTGTTGCCGGCGACTCGCAGAATTTCGACGCTGATACCGAGTGTGGGGAAAACGACTTTATCGTTGCGGCCACGAGAGAGAACCAACATGACAGGACTCCTTTAATTCGTCCGCCGGCGTTTCCAATATTCGGCCAGCGTTGCGGCAACCGCGATGTTTATCCATCGCTCACGACGACGACGCCTGTTCCGGCGTGATTGCGTCTGGCGAGTGATCGGGCGAAGGATTTCCTTGCCCAGGGGTTGCATTTAACTGCGATCGTGGAGTCCATTCCTGGTATCGCAGTTTTTCAACAACTATGGTTCTAATTTGCGCGCACAAAAACGAACAAGAGCAGATTTAAAAGAAAGTTTTGATCGCTAGCGAAGATGCGTTGTGAGTGCGACGGTTTGTCAGCTAGAACGGAGCCAATTATCATCAGGCGATGCGACAAACACTTTTTTTCGTGAGCCTATTAGTTGTGTCTTACCCAATCTTCGCAGTTGCTGAGCAAGATGATGGAGAGCGAGCCGCGAAAATCGCGTCGCTGCTGCCGCCGCACGTTGGTGCTTGCGTGATGGCGATCAAGGACGGGAAGGTCGTCTTCGAGCATTCGTACGGCGTGGCAGATATCGAAACGAAATCGCCATGTGCGCCGGAGACGAATTTTCGTTTGGCGAGTGTATCCAAACAGTTCACGGCGACCGCGATTATGCTGCTCGTCGATCGAGGCAAGCTCTCGCTCGACGATCCGTTAGCAAAATTCTTCCCCGGCTTTCCTAAGTACGGCGAGAAGATCACGGTGAAGCAGTTGTTAACGCACACCTCAGGCTTACCGGCTTACGAAGATCTCATTCCCAAAGGCACAACGCTGCAGCTCGACGACTACGATGTGTTGCACCTGCTCATGGAAACTAAGTCACCGAAGTTCGCCGCAGGTTCGAAGTGGGAATACTCCAATTCGGGGTACACTCTGCTGGGATTGATTGTAGAGCAAGTTGCGCAAAAGCCATTTCATGACTTCGTGAAGTCGGAGATATTTACGCCGCTCGGGATGGACGAGAGTGTCGTTTACCAGCGTGGACTGAACGAGGTGCCACATCGCGCGTTTGGTCATGAGCGAAAGGGTGGCAATTGGGTACAGTCGGATCAAAGCCTGACCAGCGCGGTGCGTGGCGACGGCGGCGTCTATACGTCGCTACGCGGCTACGAGAAGTGGTTGGCGGGAATCGACGAGCGCAAGCTGCTTAGTAAGTCGTCGTACGATGCTATGTTTTCTCCCCAGGTAGAAACAGATCGTCACGGTAGCCATTACGGCTACGGTTGGTTCATCGACGACTATCGCGGTGAGCCGCGAATTCATCACAACGGCGAAACGCACGGTTTTCGAGAGTGCGCGCAACGGTTCCCAAAACGCGGGGCGGCACTTTTGATCCAACTGAACGCGGAGTGGAATGAGTTGGATGGAAGCCCAGATGACGTAACGAAGATGGGCGAGCGCATTGCCGACGTGTTGATATTCGAGAAGTAGTCTCTGCGTGCACCGACTACGGCGTGCCACGCTCGACCGGTAGACCGGCGGAATACCATTCTTGCGTGCCGCCTTCGACGTTGACGACATTCTGATAACCGGCGGCCATCATCATTTCGCAGGCCCATGCACTGCGGCCGCCGACGGCGCAAATGAAATACATTGGCTCGGCCGCGTTCTGGTGAGATTGCATTAGCGTCGTAGGATCGAAGCGATCTAGCGGGATGTTGCGAGCGCCCACGGCGCGGATTTCGTTGAATTCATCAACGGTGCGAACGTCGACCAAATCAACGGCGTGATCTTGCGTCTCACGGTACAGATCCGCGCAGCGGATGGTTTTAATGGTCGGAGGATTCATCGCCCAGCGAGTTCTCCAGAATCGGGGGGTGCGCCAGTTTGGCTCTCGAAAGATACACGAGCGCCAAGAAATCGTACAAGCCGTGAGCGACCATCGGGGCAACCAGGTCATGATACTCAAATACGAGCCAGCCGAGGAAAGCTCCGACGATGACCGCAAATGCGAAGTACAGCTTCGATAGGGCGTGAGCTAAGCCGAACAGTAAGCTAGTAATTGCCAGCGCAATGATGGGCGTCGTCCATTGGCCGAACTTGGTCTGCAGCGCACCTCGGAACAAAAGCTCTTCACCCACGCCGGCTAGCAGGGCGACCATTGCGAATTGCGGAATGCTGCGGCTCGGAAACATTTCGCGAATCAGCCAATCGACTTGGTCGCGAAGTTGTCGCAGGGCGGGCTGCCGGGAATTGACGAGCAGCCAGAACACGAGCAACATTGGCAGCGTCGCGATGAGACCGCGAACACAGGCAATCGCGAATGGTTTCCCCAACAGCGGGAATTGGTCACGCAAAGACACCGAGAAGATCCAAGCGAATGCGATGGCAGCGAGCGCCAATCCGCCTTCCACCATGACCGCCATTGCGAAGCCGTTTGAACTCTCGGGACCCGGCTCCATTTCGAACCAATCTTCTGCGCATTGATGTGACAAACGCCGTCTTGGCCGTGCCCGAGCGGGCCTCATCTTGACGGCTCGCCAACAGCAGGATTACATTGGCTGGTTCGCAATCGCCGCAGAGTTTCCACGCTTCGAAATGCGGGAACCTGGCCGCCAATCGGCTTCAACGTAGGGCGGGCTAAGCTGCCCGTCAATTAGACAATCACTCGGCGACGGACGCGTTCGTTCGTTTTCCAATTTAATCGTTCGGATGGATTACACATGGCAACAGCAGGGTTAGCACGCAAAACAAAGCGGGGTTCTTCATCGCACGCGATGGCTGGTTCTACCAACGGTCGCGCGACGAAGATGATTTATTATTTCGGCAAGACCAAGACCGAAGGCAAGGGCAACCAAAAGCAGTTGCTCGGTGGCAAGGGCGCGAACCTCGCCGAAATGACCAGCATCGGTTTGCCGGTGCCTCCGGGCTTCACGATCACGACCGAAGTTTGCGACCTGTACTACAAGAGCGGTCGCAAGTTGCCTGATGGCTTGATGGACGAAGTCGCTCGCAATGTGCAGATGCTCGAAAAGGAGCTCGGCAAGAAATTCGGCGATGATTCGGATCCGCTGTTGGTTTCGGTGCGCAGTGGCGCCGCCTCGTCGATGCCCGGCATGATGAACACCATCTTGAACCTGGGATTGAACGACGAAGCCGTCGAAGGCTTGGCCAAAGCGACCGACAACGAGCGATTCGCGTACGACGCTTACCGTCGGCTAATCAACATGTATGGCGACGTCGTATGCAACGTCGATCACGAACATTTCGAAGAAGCTTTCGACAAAGTAAAGACCAAGTACAAGGTCAAGAATGATACCGATGTGCCAGTCGAAGGGATGAAGCTGCTTTGTGAAGAGTATAAGAAGGTCTTCCAGAAGCACTTTGGCAAGCCGTTCCCGCAAGAGCCGATCAAGCAGTTGGAGCTCGCAATCGAAGCTGTGTTCAAGAGCTGGATGCAGCCGCGTGCGGTGACTTATCGGCAAGTTGAGAACATCACTGGCTTGCTCGGCACGGCCGTGAATTGTCAGTCGATGGTGTTCGGCAACATGGGCGACGACTCGGGCACGGGCGTCGCGTTTACGCGAGATCCGGCAACTGGCGAGAACAAGTTCTACGGCGAGTTCCTGATCAACGCGCAGGGCGAAGACGTCGTGGCCGGTATCCGCACGCCGCTCCCGGTCGCCGAAATGCCGAAGTGGAACAAGCAAATTCACAAGCGGCTGCTCGAGATTAAAGACATTCTCGAGAACCACTACCGCGACGTTCAGGACATCGAGTTCACGATCGAAAAAGGCAAGCTGTTCATGCTGCAAACGCGAAACGGCAAGCGGACAGGTGCCGCGGCTGTGAAGATCGCCTGCGACATGGTCAAAGAGAAGTTGATCGACGAGAAGACGGGCGTTCTACGCATCCCGGCCGGTGACCTCACGCAGTTGCTGCTGCCCAGTTTTGCCCCGGCTGCGAAAGCTCAGGCGAAAAAGGACAAGAGCCTACTTACCACTGGCTTGCCGGCTTCGCCGGGCGCGGCGGTGGGTAAGTTGGCATTCACCGCGGCTGAAGCGGTCGAACGGACAGCAGCAGGCGAAGCGGTGTTGCTGGTTCGCAAGGAAACAAATCCGGAAGACATCGAAGGCATGCACTCGGCCGTCGGTATTCTCACGAGCACGGGCGGCATGACGAGCCACGCGGCGGTCGTCGCACGTGGCTGGGGCCGCTGTTGCGTCGCGGGTGCTGGCGAAATCCAGATCGACGAGAAGGGCCGCAAGATCAAGGTCGGCGGCAAAACCTTCACGCATAAGGACACGCTCTCGATCGACGGTTCAACCGGCGAAGTGATGGCCGGCTCGATCGCTACGCAAACGCCGAAGCTTTCCGGCGATTTTTCCACGGTCATGGGTTGGTCGGACAAGTACCGCACCATGAAGATTCGCACGAATGCGGATACACCGGAAGATGCCAAGCGGGCCCGTGAATTCGGCGCACAGGGCATCGGACTGTGCCGCACCGAGCACATGTTCTTCGAAGGCGATCGCATCAAGGCCATGCGGGCGATGATTCTGGCGAAGGACCAAAAAGAACGCCGCGAAGCGTTGAAGGATTTGCTACCGCATCAGCGGAAGGATTTCATCGGCATCTTCAAGGCGATGGCTGGACTTCCAGTAACGATTCGGCTGCTCGATCCGCCGCTGCATGAGTTCTTGCCACATGAGGCGAAATCGCAGGCGGAAATGGCGAAGGAACTCGGCATCACGGCTGCCGACGTGAAACAGCGTGTCGACCAATTGCACGAGATGAACCCGATGCTCGGGCATCGTGGTTGCCGGCTGTCGGTCACGTATCCTGAAATCCTCGAAATGCAGGTTACTGCAATTACAGAGGCGGTCATCGCCTGTAAGCAAAAGGATATCGATGCTCAGGCCGAGATCATGATTCCGCTCGTCGGTACGGCGCGCGAACTCGAAGTGCTGGCGAAGCAAGTTCGAGAGACGATGGCCGACGTGCAGGAAAAGAAGAAGTACAAAGGCAAGCTCGGCATCACGGTAGGCACGATGATCGAAGTGCCGCGGGCCGCGCTGGTCGCTGACCAGATCGGCGAGATCGCCGAGTTCTTCAGCTTCGGCACGAACGACCTGACGCAGATGACGTTCGGCTTTAGCCGCGACGACATCAACACGTTCTTGCCCGATTATTTGAAGCAAGAGATTTTGCTCCGCGATCCGTTCCAATCGCTCGATACGAGCGGTGTTGGCCAATTGGTTGATATGGCCGTGAAGAAGGGCCGTAGCGCCAAAGAAAAGCTCAAGTGCGGCATCTGCGGCGAGCACGGCGGCGATCCGGATTCGATCGTCTTCTGCCAGAAAGTCGGTCTGGATTACGTTTCGTGCAGCCCATTCCGCGTGC
Source organism: Planctomycetota bacterium (assembly GCA_013286045.1). GTDB lineage: Bacteria > Planctomycetota > Planctomycetia > Pirellulales > Lacipirellulaceae > JABDGM01. Next base: position 28,388 of record JABDGM010000017.1, read on the forward strand.
CGATCGCTCGGCTCGCGGCGGCACAGGCGGCGCTTAAGCAATCGGGCACCGAGTCCGGCCGCAAAGGCGAGTAAGTAGACAGCCCGACCATCTTGGGCGAGAACAACGAAATAAAATAGCCCGGACAAAAGTTCCGGGCTATTTTCATTGATTAATAGCGTTAGGCGTCTACATAGATTACGCAAAACCCGTCGTATCCTTTGATGCCGACGGTTTGCAGCGCGGTGGCCTGCAATCTCTTGTCCGCGGAAACCATTGCGTTGAATTTCCGAACTCCTTGAATCAATGGGTCTTCGCTCTTGCTGTTAATCACTTCGCCTTTTCGGACAACGTTATCGGCGATGATCATTGTCCCAGTGCGAGAGAGCTTGATCGACCAATCTAAATACTCGCAATATTGCGCCTTGTTCGCATCCAAGAAGATCAGATCGAACGGCGCTTCGCTGGATTCGTGCAGCGTTTGCAGGCTTTGCACGGCATCGCCCACTTTGATTTCTATTTTGCAGGGGAATGAAAATCTATCCAAGTTCTTTTGAGCCAACTCCGCATAGGTCGGCTCTAATTCCAAAGTGATTAGATATCCGTCACGCGGCAAACTCTTGGCCAGCCAGGCGGTGCTATAACCACCGAGCGTGCCAACCTCCAGTACGCGGTGGGCGCCAAGAAATCGAACAAATAGCTCCAAGAGTTTTCCTTGGGCAGCGCTGACATTGATTGCGGGCAAGCCTGCTTCTTTTGAAGCCGACAAGATGTTGGCGAATTCTGCATCGGGTTTTACGAGAACCTGATCGAAGTACTGTTCAACCTCGGTCCACAGCTGTTCCATGGTCCACCTACGTTCCCGGTTCTTCGCTTGCAAAATGCACTAGGAAGTATTCGTCGTGAGCCGGCTAGTGACTACATCGCATGGCCATCTTGGCGGGAACTCGCGCAAGAAAATAGCCCGGCCAAGATGGCCGGGCTATATAATTGCTTGTTGGTGGGTCGTTCGCGGCGTTTAACCAACCTTCTTTTCGACCTCGGGCAGCGCGAACGAATTGTCGTCGGCGTCGTCGCGGCGGAGGCGTACAATCGCTCCCGGCGGGGTCCGGCGTTCATGCACGAATCCGCGCTTACCGCCGGAGAAGAATTCGGCGAACTCCGAAGCGGGACCGACGGGGAATTCGAGTTGCAGCGTATCCAAAATCTCCTGCCACATTAAACCGCTGCGGTAGATCACGCGGTAGGCTGACTTTAAATCCATCACCTCGCGTTGCGTCATGCCGGCTCGTCGCAGGCCAACCTTGTTCAATCCAACGACCTGCGAGGTGTCACCATCCAGCGTGACGAACGGCGGCACGTCTTGCACGACGCGCGCCAGGCCGCCGATCATCGCCATCCGCCCGACACGGCAAAACTGGTGGACTGCAGCCCCGCCGCCAAGGTAGGCGCGTTGGCCGATTTCAACGTGGCCACCCAACATCGTGCCGTTCGTCAGCACGACATTGTCCTGAACCGTGCAATCGTGCGCCGCGTGCGAATTAACCATGAACAAACAGTGATTGCCGATCCGCGTAACGTGACCCGCTTCCAGGGCCCGATGCACGGTCACGTTTTCACGAAATACGTTGCTATCGCCTATTTCTGTCGTTCCGGGGTGCTCGGGCATGTGGACATGTTGCGGCATGCCGCCCAGCACGGTGCCTTCGAGGACCAGGTTATCGCGCCCTAACTGCGTGCCCGATTTCACCGTTGCTCGACCAACCAGGTGACAACCGTCTCCCAACACGACTCCAGCTTCGACGACGCAAAACGGTCCGATTCGCACGCCTGTTCCAAGCTCAGCGTGAGGACTAACGACAGCAAGAGGATGAATCGACACAGGCGGGTCCTTTCCGAGATGGCGGGATAGGCATCGCAGGTACGCTTGTTCCTGTTTGGCCGGCCGGCGGATTACGGGGTCCGCCAGCAGCCAGATGCCTTTATCACTATCGGGCGTAGCGTTTGTGACGGCTTAACCGCAGGTGCGGATTTTTCGCTGCGTAACGGGTCGCGTATGGGCGAGATTGCCGGTTGCCTGATACACTCGGGGGATCAACAGCTAGCAGATTGTTTGTTGCTAGCGATACGCGAGCCGTTGCGGCTCATCAGTGTGTCAATTTGCACGCAATCCGACGCTCCCGCGATAGCACGCGGAGGAGATTTCAAATGTCCGATCCAGTTGCCCTTTACGACGAAGCCGACAAACTCAAGGACGCCGGGAAACTTGAGGAAGCTGTCGCGAAATTGAAAGAATCGCTGGCAGGGGACGCGAATTACGCGCTGGCTCATTCGGCGCTGGCAGTCGTACTCCAAAAACTGGGCCGGCATGAGGACGCAATCGCACACGCCCGTCGAGTTTGCGAAATTGAGCCGAACGATCCGTTCAGCTTTACGGCGCTCAGCGTGACCTACCAGCGGGCATTCGCCGGCACGAATAACCAGCAATTCATCCGGATGGCCGAGGATGCGATGGAGCAAAGCCGGATGCTGCAGAGCGGGCACTAACAAAGGGTGTTGTGTCACCGACGCGGCACAGTTGGCCTAGCAATTCGGCGCGTGGTTGGTGATGACAATCGTCTACGACCTATCCGAAGCCGTACCTGCTGCCTTGCTCGGCATGTTCGCACTTTGGGCGGCGGCTTCGAAACGGCATTGGTTCGTGCGCACCGGCGTCGTTGGGGCCGCGATTCTCGTCGTGCTGTTGATACCGGCCTACGAAGTAGTTGTCCAATTCAGCATCGAATGTTTGTTAATCATCGCTGGCTTGGCATGGTGGCGGCGAAGGCGGAATCCGGCAACCAATCGCCCCGCAAAATGGCTGAAGCCTTGGCAACTTCGCCTCTCGCTCGAAACGCTGCTGCTGGCGGTTGTTCTGATTGCGGTTCCAACCGCAGTAATAACCAAAGCTCACGGTTTCGCGAACTTTGACTGGTACGACTTGATTCTCTGCGGCATCATCACCGGCGGCACCGCATTGGCTTGCGTATGGATTGTCTTTGGACGCAGTCCGCTGTGGGTCCGGATCTTTGCGATTCCTATTTTTGCGCTAGTCATTGCCGTCGCGCAGACTGGTCTGTTCTGGATTGGGGCGATCTTCAGACACTGGTGGTACGTCGTAAAATCCGACCCGCTAGCGGACTACATAAAGCTCGCCCTGCGACAGTTCTGGCCGGATGTGAAGGGCTGGATTTGGTCGACTGGCATCGGCATAGCAATCGTTACCGTCTGGCTTGTTCTGATGCGACGCGCCGAGTGGCTTGATCCGTTTGATGACCTGTCGAGTCATCCGGCAATTGGCGAGGCAGAAAATCGACGCGGAGTTGTCCTCACGCGGTCCGCAGCTTGCATGTGGTTCGGAATCATCGCACTTTTTCCGTTGTTTATCCTCGTGTCGCTGTTGCAGCGGACGCCGATTCCCACTGTCCAATTACCGCAGCCCAACGGATTCGACGATTTTGTCGCTGCCGGCAAAATGATTGGTCCAACTGCGGCTAAAAAACTTCGTGCGTTCGACCTACTGTCGCCACAGGCGCTCGTTACCGAAGTCGCTGGCGTATTGCCCGCATTGCAGCTCGTCCAAGACGGCCTGAAAAAGGATTGCTGGAATCCTCATGGATACAAGCCTTTCGAATGGCAGGATTGGGCGGCACTGGGCTACATCACTGACGCCTATTGCGGCCAAGCCGCGCTCGCGAGGCAGAACGGCGATGAGCAGGTTTTGCTTGAAGAAGACCTCGCGTACTTGCGGCTCTCGATCGCGGTAGGTCGAGGTCTCCCGGCCGATGGAATAATTAACGATGTCTTCTATCGGTATGAGCCCGATGTTGCCAATTCCCTGTGGGACCTCAGCGCACACCTGTCGTTAGTCAGAATTCGCGAAATAGTGGTGGAGCTTTCGGAACTGGACAGCCGGCGCGAGCCGTGGGAAGTGTTGGCAGAGCGTGAGCGCATCTTTGAGGAGAACGCGACGTGGCAACGCCATCTGAACTGGTTACTTCGGAAATGGTCGGGACAGGATCGAAGCGCCATGAGCCGGCAACAATACCTGCGTCGGGTTACGCAATTGCGGGTTCTCATCTTGAAGCTCGCGGCTCGAGCTTACGAAAAGGAAAAGGGGCATCCGCCCGCGGTGCCCGCGGATTTGATTCCTGACTACTTGCCGTCGATACCCGGCGATCCTTTTGATGGAGGCCAGTTGAAGTATTGCGTCATCGGCAATTCGTACACGCTTTACAGCGTGGGACGAAACGGAATCGACGACGGCGGCAGCGATGGCGGCACAACTGTGATCGAACCCTATTTGACTCGGCAAGGTGACCTCACCGAATCGCAAATGTTTCCCGCTCGCACCCCGGAATAGTGTTACGGAACCGCGAGCGAAAAATCCGCGCGGGTTACTTAACGCGCGACATCTGCTTCAAAAAATCCTGTTGCAGCTTGTTGAGATCGCCAAAGTGTTCGCGGAATTCGGCGAGGTGGGTTTCGGGCGTGTCGTCTACCAACGGGGGTTTTTCAGCGAGCATCTTCATGTACTCGGTGTAGTTTTTCGTTTGGTACTTGATGAGGTAGTAGTTGAGGGCCCAGGCGTCGGCGTAGGCGTCGAAGGCGGTGCGCGGGTTGTGGAAGAGTGTGGCGTCGCGAAGGATGAACTCGAGCGTGTTGTCGTTCCAATCGGGCAAATGCTTGTGGAACACCTCGAGGCGCGGGTAGTTCACGCGGCCGATGCCGCGCCAGCCGCGCGTGCTCGAAAGGTCGGGGGCCTCAAAGTAGACGGCCATGCCTTCGCAGAGCCAGAGCGGGATATCCGCATAACGTTGCTGCAGGCCGTTGTTGAAGGAGATTTGGTGCGTGGCTTCATGGACGATCGTGGCTACCAGCGGTTCAGCGGCGGGTTGCGAGAGGATTTGATTGATCTCTTTGAGCGAGCCACGAGCGCCGTTGGCGCGGAGGGCTTCAGTGCCGGTAAGGTCGAACATGTTCACGCGGTTCGATCGCAGACTGTAGAAGCCGATGATCGATCCGGTGCCGCCAGGGAGATCTTCGCGGGCGGCCTGCTCGTATTCCTGGTGCGTGGCGAAGAGGAGAATCGGCAACGGGAACTCCGGTTCATGCAGCTCGATGCCCTGCCCTTGCCAATAGTTGGTGAATGCTTTGTTGAGACGCTCGAGAAGTGAGCTCGTCCACTGGGCGTAGGTACGCGAAGTGTCGTAAACGATTACGTAGTGCGGCGTGTTATAGCTGCGGAAGCCGGCCGGCATTTCCGAGACGAGTCGCTCGGCAAGAATTTGTGGCGCGAGGGGTTTGAACGGCTCATCGAGCTTGGCGCGCTCGTGGATGTTAGCACGATCGAGCTGGTAGAGTTGGCCGTCGTTAGTTTGTAGGAGGATGCCGCCGTCGGCGGCTTCGATGAGGATGCGACCGTCGGCAGTTTGAGGGTGGCCGTTTTGCGTGAACGCGAGGTGTTCTTGGGCGGTGTTAGAACTGGAGTCGGTGTTGGCATCAGCGGAATTCGGTTTACGGGGCGCAGCGGAAGAGGCGCTCGTGAGAGCGAGTAGCGTTGCAGCAATTCCTAGAACGAAGAACGGTTTGGTGAGGCGCGTTGGTGACATCACTTCTATTGTAACGTGCGCCGGAAATTGGTCGGAGATTAGATTGTCGGAGGCGATTGTTTACGATTCGCGCAAGTTGAGTTAGGCAAATTGCGTGGCTTAAAAGCCGCCGCGAAAAGCGCGAAGAGCCGGCGAGCGATGGCGATTAAGCCGTTACTTCAACGCAGGCCGCGAGAAGGGCGTCCTTATCCACGCGGTGGCAAAAATCGCCGAAAGATTCGCCGTCTTGGCGTGCTTCCTTGAAATAGCGAAGTACCGGCACCAACGTCGGCACCACTTCGTTTGTGGGCACCAAGTCTTTATAGATGAAGTTCAGCCGATCGCCGAGGACGCGGCCCCCGAGGAAGATCGTGTACTTGTCTTTCGTCTTGCCGACGAGGCCGATGTCGGAGTTATACGGGCGAGCGCAGCCATTGGGGCAGCCCGTCATGCGAGTGGTGAAGACTTCGTTTTCAAGGCCAAGTCGAGCGACTTCGACTTCAAGTTGGTCCATGAGGTCAGGCATTACCCGCTCGCTTTCGGCGACGGCGAGGCCGCACGTGGGAAGGGCGGGGCATGCCATCGACCAACGGCGGACCGTCGTGTAGTCCTCGGTAAGCGGCACGCCGTGGCGGCGGAGGGTCTCTTCGAGGCGCGGGCGATCTTCTTCTGCGATGTCGCAAAAGATAATGCTTTGATGCGGCGTGAGGCGAAGCGGCATGCGAAACGTAGTGCAGATTTCGCGGAGAGCCGTTTTCAGGCGCATGGTTTCGGTGTCTTTGATGCGGCCGTTTTCGACGTTAAGGCCGTAGAACCATTTGCCGTCGCCTTGCTCGTGCCAGCCCATTCCGTCGTTAAAGCCGTGGACGTGCACGGGCTTGAGCGGCTCGAGCGAGTCGCCGAAGTATTCTTCGACTTTGTGTTTGAATCGTTCGATGCCCCAATCATGGATGAGGTATTTCATGCGGGCGACCTTGCGGTCGGCGCGGTTGCCGAAATCGCGCTGCACCTTCACGATCGCGATGCAGAGATCGACGACGCGAGCAGCATCGATGTAGCAGAGCGGAAGCGCGACGGCGGGGAAAGTTTTTTTCGCGCTGGGCGTGACGCCGAAGCTGCCGCCGACGACGAGGTTGTAACCGACGACCTTAAAATTCTCGCATATGGCAAGGAGACCTATATCGTTGGCATAGACATCGACGCTGTTATCGCCGGGTAGCCCGATGGCGAGCTTGAATTTGCGCGGCAGATAGGTTTTGCCGTAGATCGGTTCGACGGGATCGTCCCCAGGCATCGGACGGCCGGCGAGGAGGTCGGGCGGCGCACCAACGGCGCCGACATCAATACTTTCGCCTGTTTCGCCGTCAGTGAGCCAGATCTGGTGGTAGGCGCGTGTCCGCGGATTCAGCTGCTTTACTAGCTCGTCGGCGAGTGCCTGCATTTGTTCGTGCACGGGGTCGCCGTTGTACGGGCAGGGCGTGCACATGACGTTGCGTTTCACGTCGCCGCACGCGGCGAGCGTGGAGAGCTGCACTTCGTTGATACGGCGAATGGCGTGCTTGAGATTCGACTTCAAGATGCCGTGGAGTTGCAGGCCCTGTCGGGTGGTAATGCGAAGCGTGGAGTTGCCGATTTCGTCGCACAGGTCGAGCTCGGCGAGGAGCTGATCGCTGGTAATGCGTCCCCCGGGAATGGCGGTGCGCACCATGAAGCTGAAAAACTTGGCCTTGGCGGCAGAGCCGTTATCCGCGCGAGCTTCGGCTCGGCGTTCGCGGTCGTCCTGTTGGTATGTGCCGTGATTTTTGAGGAGCTGGATGCTTTCTTTGCCCACGAAGTCGTTGCCGTCCACCAGTTCTTCCGGAATCGATCCGCGGAGGTAATGGCTGTTTATCTTGGCAACTTCGACGGCACTTACTTTTTTCGGAGCCCCATTTTCAGACGCGTCAGACATGTGTGATCTTTACCGAAACGCTAAACATTACCTATCTTAAAATGCGGATACTCGAATGATACCTTGAAACGGATCGCGAGGCCAAGGTTGATGGGGGGTAACAGTGAGGCAAAAGCTGGCGGGTGTGGATATTTTCAATCTTAGACCGTGCGCGGCCGCTCTATTACAGACGTTTTTTTCCGGCTGCGGTTCGCAGTACGTGCGGTGAGTGACGAATGAAGGACGATTCTTCCGACGTCGGAACTGGCGAAGCACGGCGGCTGACGCCCGCAGTGTGGATTGCGACAGGGTTTGGCCTGGGATTGGTCTCGCCGGCTCCCGGGACAGCTGGGGCGCTTCTTGAGGGGCTACCCTTGGCTTGGGCATTGCACCACTGGGTACCAAGTGTCCGGTGGCAGATGCTCGTTATCGCAGTCCTGTTTGGGATCGGTATTCCGATAGCCACGGCGGCAGGGAGAGCATTGGGGGGAAAGAAAGATAATCAGGCGATAATTTGGGACGAAATTGTTACGGTGCCTGTAGTATTTCTGCTCGCACCCATGACGGGTTTGGTGACGGCACTTTTGGGATTCGGTCTCCATCGATTGTTCGATATCACGAAACCGCCGCCGGCACGGCAGCTGGAGAGGCTTCCCGACGGGTCCGGCGTCATGGCGGACGATCTGGCGGCCGCGATCTATGCTGCGATCGTGCTATACGTGTTGATGCTGGTTTTCGGCCGATTTTCATGACCGCCCTTATGGTCCTTGGGCTGACGCCTAATGAAAAATCGGGATAGAATCGCGGCTGCGAAATTCACAAGTTGATGGGCTTTATGCTCGTTTGTCCGATACTCACCTCTTTATTTCTCATGCCAGCGAAGATTCTCGACGGAAAGCAGTTGGCGCAGCAGCTTCGCTCCGAGCTGACCGAGGAGGTGATCGAGTTCATCCAGAACAACGGGGCGGTCCCGTGCCTTGCGGCCGTCTTGGTTGGAGACAATGCCGCGAGCGAAGTTTACGTTCGTAACAAGCAGCGAGCTTGTGAGGCAGTCGGGATTGAGAGCCAGTTGCATCGGTTGGGCAGCGATGCGTCAACGGAAGATTTGCTGAAGTTGATTGCGAAGTTGAACAAAGATGCCGAGGTCCACGGCATTTTGGTGCAGCTCCCGTTGCCCCCGCAGATGGACAAGAGTCGCGTCCTTTCAGCGGTGAATCCGAATAAGGACGTGGATGCGTTTCATCCGGAGAACGTGGGCCGGCTGGTGCAGGGGCGTCCCCGGTTTTTGCCGTGCACGCCACAAGGAGTGCAGCAGCTGCTTGTGAGAAACAAGATCGAAACGGCTGGAAAGCGGGTCGTCATTTTAGGGCGGAGCGAAATCGTTGGGCGGCCGCTGTCGATCATGTTGTCCCAGCATGGCGTGGGTGGAGAGGCGACCGTAACGGTTTGCCACAGTCGCACGCGAGATTTGGCAGCCGTCTGTAAGCAGGCAGACATTCTGATCGCGGCGATTGGCCGGGCGAAGTTTGTCACGGCCGAATTTGTGAAGCCAGGGGCAGTGGTCATCGACGTCGGCATCAATCGCGCGGAGGGTGGCGTCGTGGGGGACGTCGATTTTGAGGCGGTCAAAGCCGTGGCCGGAGCGATCACTCCCGTCCCCGGCGGCGTGGGACCGCTGACGATCGCAATGTTGCTGCGAAACACGCTCTTGGCGGCGCAATTGCTGGAAACCTGAGTACTACGCCCTCCGCAATTTCAGGGCCGTCCCAGCCTCTCTTTACCCGGTCATCGTTAAAGCCACGTGAAGCACGACGGCAGTTTGTTGGAATTGGTCGCCGGGAATGCTATGTTGATAGGCGCGGCAGAGGTGGCTTGGAATTATCTTTTCCGTTATCCCGACTGAAGCGAAGGAGATTTTGATGAGCGCGGCGTCTTCGACTGATCCTGGTGCTGTGCGACCGACGTCGTCGCCCGCTCGGATCTTGGCGATTGTACTTCCGGTCGCAGTGGTGGGCCTGGCAGCGTACTGGTGGTCCACGAAGCTTGAGGCTCGGGCACAGAGTGATCTGGCGTCGAGCATCATCGGGCGGATGTTCGTTTCCGAGCCCATGCCTCCGACGTCGTCGATGGTATTCGCCGATGCGGATAACGACATGGTGGCCGATCCACCCTCGGATCCGTCGAAACTAGTCAATCCTGAGACGTTGCTGTTTTCGTATGTGGCGACCGAAGGGCCCGGTGTACCGGACGATGCCTGGAAAGAGTTAGTGGCCGCGCTAAAGACGAAGACGGGCAAGGAAGTGAAGATCGCGCATTACAACACGGCGGATGAGCAGATGGCGGCTCTGAAAAAGGGCGAGCTGCACATCGTCGGGCTGAATACGGGTTTGGTCGAGCCTGCGGTCGAGCAATATGGGTTCGTGCCATTGTGTACGCTCGGCAAGGCAGATGGCAGCTGGGGTTACACCATGGAGTTCCTCGTCCCGGCAGGAAGCCCGATCAAGAAGCTCGAAGACGTTAAGGGACATAAGGTCATGTTCACGACGCTCGACTCGAACTCGGGTTGCAAGGCGCCGCTGGTGCTGCTGAAAAAAATGGATATGTTGCCGAACCGCGATTATCAATACGGTTTTTCGCAAGGCCACGAGGACTCGATCAAGCGCATCGCGGCCAAGGAGTTTGAAGTGGCGCCCGTTGCGAGCGACTTGTTAGCGCGGATGGAAGAGAACAAAGAAATCGACCCGGCGGCGGTGGTTTCGATCTATAAATCTGAGCGATTTCCGCCGGCGACGATTGGTTACGTTTACAACCTCACGCCAGAGTTGCGGGACGGGATTCGCGAAACGCTGCTGAAATTCGAGTGGAAAGGTACCGGGCTGGAAAAGCAGTTCGGCCCCGAAGGCAAGGAGAAATTCGTGCCCGTCAGCTACAAGGACGATTGGGCTAACACGCGGCGAATCGACCAGGTGATTGCGGAAGCGCGGAAATCGAGCACGCCAAATCAGGCCACTGCGAACGGCGGAAATAAAGGTACCTAGCCGCGCTGCCGCAGCGCTTCATAGAAGAGCACGGCAGCGGTCGTCGAGACATTCAGGCTGTCGGCGATGCCGTGCATGGGAAGCCGCACAGGCGTAATGCCGGCGGCGCGCCACGCGTGGCTCAGTCCCGCGGCTTCGCTGCCAAGCACGATCGCTGCGCCACTCATGTAGTTGACTTCAGTGTAGAGCTTTTCCGCATCGGGGCGGGCAGCCACGATCGGTAAGCTCTTATCGCGAAGCCAATCGATCGTTTCTGCCGTGGAGGCTTCGCAAACGTTTGGTCGAAATATGGTGCCCAAGCTAGCCCGAATCGAGTTGGGATTGTAGAGATCGGTGCCGCCATCGGCCACGATGATTGCATCCACACCGGCGGCATCGGCACTTCGCAGAATTGCGCCGACGTTGCCCGGCTTTTCCAGCCCTTCAATCACGGCAACGATTGGCCTAGCGCCGATTTCGAGATCGTGCGTCCCTCGGCGCGGCGTTTCGGCGACCACGACGACACCATCTTGGCGATCGCCGAACGCGAGCTTGGCGAAGACATCGGGTGTGACTTGAAACACTTCCGGAGAGGACGCTTCGATTGCTTCGACTGCTCGCAGATATTCGGGAGTGCTGGCGAGCTGATCGCAGATGTAGGCCTCGCACGGCTTAATGCCAGCCTGAATGGCGCGGACAATTTCGCGTGCCCCATCAATGATGAACCGCCCACTGCGTTGCCGTTCGCGGCCGAGGCGGAGGCGAGCGGCGTCCTTAACGCGAGGGTTTTGGCGACTGGTAATGCTGACACGTGCGGGCATTGCATCATGATCGTCTCGAAGGTGGCGCGTGGTCAACGCACGCCACGTGGAATTGTACCGGACAAAAGAATATCATTTCGCAATGCACGTCTTCACTTATGGATCGCTGATGTTCCCCGAAGTCTGGTCGGCGGTCGTTGGCCGGAACTTCGAGACGTTCGAAGGAACTGCCAACGGGTTCGCGATTTTTCGAGTGCGCGACGCGGTCTTTCCCGGAATTGCGGCGGCCGGCAAGGAATGCACCGTGAAGGGACTGGTTTATTTAGATGTCGACGAGCAGTCGATTGCGCGCCTCGATCGATTCGAGGACGATTTCTACGACCGGCTGGAAGTGGCGGTCGATTGTACGGACGGCGTACAGCGCAAAGCGGGTGCGTATGTCGTGCCGCCAAAGAACAGCCACGTGCTGACAGCAGAGCCCTGGACGGCGGAGTGGTTTGTCTCGAGCGGCGGGCTCGCGGATTTTATCGCCCGTTTTCAGGGGTTCTCACGGCTCGGCGGGGCAGGGTGATGCTCACCCGGCGGCGTGGCGTTGCCGAAAACGAATTCCAGCACTGCCTGCCGATTGATGTAATAAAAAACGCCGCCGACGACGGCAAGGACCGCTAGTACGATGAGCGTGGCGATGAATTCGGTGTGGTGCACCCATTCCTGCACATTCGCGCCAAACATGTACGAAAGCCAGAACACGGTGCCGACGACAACCGAGGCGCTAATGATGTCATACACGAGGAACTTTCGGTACGGCATCCGCACGGCGCCCGTCATTACGTAAACCGGCGCCCGAATTCCAATCAGAAACCGCGCAACGAGCATAATCTTTAGAGCATGTCGTTGAAGCTCGGTATGGAATTCGACTTCGTTCTCTTCGGCAAGCAGCTTGGCAAACCGTGGGTGAGATGTAAACAGCCGGTGTCCCCAGCGGTAACCAATCGCATACATGAAAGTGTCGCCCACTATCGCCCCGCCGAGGCATGCGAGGAACGCCACCCAAACGTTGGTTTGATCCTGCGAGCTGAGCACGCCGGCCACAACGACGGCGGCTTCTTCCGGAATCGGCAAACCGCAGCCGGTGGCAGCGATGAAGACGAAGAAGCCGAGATAGCTACTGGGGTGGAGAAGCGAAGCAAGCATGGCCGAGGAGATTTGGATTTTGGATTAGTCGTCCGCTAATCGTAGCCACTGGTTGTCCTCTGGGCCAAGTGCGATTAGGCGGACATCGCCCTCTCGCGTGCCCGGAGCAACGAGCAGGGCTGCGATTTCCGGATGTGCGGCGCAGTATTCGGCGGCTTTTTGCGGCCCCATCACGTAGAACGCGGTGGACAGGGCCTCGGCCTCGGTCGCCGTGGGAGCGAGCACCGTGGTGGAATAAAGTCCTTCCGCAGGGCGACCAGTGCGCGGATCCAGGATGTGACCATAGCGTTTCCCGCGACGGATAAAAAACTGCGTACCGGCGCCGGAGGTGGACAGCGCCTGATTGTTGAGAACGATTTCGGCCATGCGCTCGCTATTTCGCAGCGGATGCCGGACGCCGACACGCCAACCGGCCTCGTCCGAGCCGGGTTGATTTCCGCGCGCTAGCACGCTGCTTTTGCCACCTTGGAGAAGAATGTCGTCGATGCCCTCGGCAGCCAGCAATTCGGCCATGCGATCGAGCGCATAGCCTTTGCCGAGGCTGTTGAAATTGATCGCCATATCGGGGCGTCGAAAAGCGATCGTTTGCCGACCCGGGTCGAGGTCGACGAACTGCATGCCGACGCGATGGCGGGTTTCGTCGATTTGTTCGTCCGTAGGGACCCGGCCTTCGCGGCGCGAGAATCCCCAAACTTCGGACAGGGGCCCGCTCGTGATATCGAGCGCGCCTTCGGTCTCGTGCTGCAATCGCTTGGCGAATTCGATCAAGCCGAAAAGGCGGGCCTCGACGGCCACCGGCCCGGCGTTTGCCAATTGGTTAATGCGAACGACTTCGCTGTCGTCGCGGTAGACCGTAAGTTGAGATTCAAGCGCCTCGACGAGGTCGAGCGCCTCGAACACGTGATGCATTGCGTCATCGTCGCGCGCGGCGGCGAGCTGCACTTCGAATTCGCACGCCATCGCTCTGCGGCGAACGCTCACGACAAACGAACGCTTCGACGCAACAGCGACCGGATCATCAATGCGATGGACCAGTCCCGACAATTCACGCGCGATGCCTTTGGCTTGCAAAAAACCGCGGCGGGTGGGGCGCTCGGATGCCATAGAACATATCATTGTATCCCTGTGAGCGGCCGGGTACATTGGCCCCGCTCTCGCCCGATTTCACTCGGGGCGCTATACTGCGGCGACAAGCCTTAAACCCAAGGAGCGTTATCGATTGTGGCGAGCGAGCTGATTATTAGCGTCTCTGGATTGCGGGGAATCGTCGGCGAAACTTTGACAGCAGACGTCGCTTTTCGGTACGCGGCCGCATTTGCGGCGACTTTGCCCCCGGGACCGGTGATCGTAACCCGGGACGGGCGAGCGAACGGCCCTCAGTTGGTAACGCCAATCGTGGCGGGGCTTTCGTTGGAGGGGTCGCGCAAGGTGTTCGATGGCGGCGTTGCAGCGACACCCACGACCGGGGTGCTCGTGCGACACAACGGGTGCGTGGGCGGCATTCAGATTTCCGCCAGCCATAATCCGGCGCCGTATAACGGGATGAAATTGTTTTCGGCCGAGGGGCGGGTCGTCCCTGCGAGCGCAGGGATGGACGTGCTGCAGCAGTATAGGGCGGCGGCGACACAGAGCACGGACCGCACGGTGTTCACTCAGGACAGCCCGTACACCGATAAATTGGCGGATACGACGTCCGCTCATCTCGCGCTGATTGAAGAGCGTGTCGACGTCGAACAAATTCGCTCCAAGCGATTTCGTGTACTTCTTGACTCGAATCACGGTTCCGGCAGCGTGTTGGGTTGGCCGTTGCTCGAACGGCTGGGGTGCGAGGTGCGGGTCCTCGGAGACAAGACGGATGGTCTATTCGAACACGAACCGGAGCCGACAGCGGAAAACCTGAGCGGCGTTCTGAACGCCGTCACGACGAGCCGCTCACAGATTGGCTTCTGCCAGGACCCGGACGCCGACCGATTGGCAATCATTGATGAAGCCGCACAGTACCTAGGCGAAGAATACACACTGGCGATTTGCGCCGATCACGTGCTGCGGAGTACGCCTGGACCCATCGTCACGAATTGCTCGACGAGTCGCATGACGGAAGACTTGGCGCAAAAATACAGGGTGCCGTTTTTCCGGTCGGCCGTCGGTGAGGCGAACGTGGTGGACGAAATGCTGCGCCGAAACGCAGTTCTGGGCGGCGAAGGGAACGGCGGAGCGATCGACCCGCGCGTGGTTTTCGTGCGCGACAGCTTTGTCGGAATGGCGCTGGTGCTCGATGCGATGGCGAAGCGCGGATTATCCGTCAGCGCGCTAGCGGCGGAGCTGCCACGGTATGCGATTCACAAGTCGAAAGTGACGGTGGCGCGCGAGGCCATTTCCAAATCGCTAGATGCGCTGGAGCATCATTTTTCGGACGCGAAAAACGATCGGCTGGATGGACTCCGGCTCGATTGGAAGCACCCCGATGGCAGCGGCAGTTGGCTACTCGTTCGGGCGAGCAACACAGAGCCGATTGTGCGGATCATCGCCGAAGCGCCAACGGAAACGGAATCGCGGCGGTTGTGCGAAGAAGCGGCCCAAGTAATTAGCGGCAAAACATAACGTTGCCGCCGGCTGCGTCCTACCTCGATTTCATCGCCGCAGCCCGCAGAGCGACCATGTACGGCACCGGTTCGCTTCCAAGCGCGTTGAGGACAGTGCCGCCTGCGGTGAACACGTGGGTGGCCCAGTTTTCCCGTCCGTATTTTTCCAGGGCCGCGCCGCCTTCGCCGCCGCCGACGTATACCTCGACCCCATTGTCTGTCATTCGCTTAATTTGCGGAATAAAGCGCTTGGTCCCGCCTTCGAACTTCGGATCTTCAAACATGCCAAACACGCCGTTGTAGAATGCGACGGCACCGCCGAGCTTGAGGAATTCGCCGACGGCTTCTTCAAATAGGGCGTTGGTCTTCGGACCGACGTCGAATTGCTCGTCAGTCGGCTTGAGAGCTTCGACGACGCTGCCATCTTGGATGACGAAGTCCACTGGAAGGAAGAATTTAATACCCTTCTTCCGGCCTTCGGCAATCATTTTGCGGGCTTGCTCGAGCCGCGATTCCGGCACGTAAATAGGCAGATCCTTCTTCGATGAGTCTTCGGCGATCCCGAGACAGACTTCCTTTCCATCAAGTTGGCCGGCCGCTTTGCGAAGTGCGCCAGACAGCGCCCCTGCCGCGATGACTCGCGTGATTTTGCCACGGTTTATCATCGCTTCCATGTCGTCGAGCTTGTCGGCTTTGAGGCCGCTAAAGACGACGAGCTGAGCGTCGAGGCAGCGCATAAGGGGCTGCGTGAATTCATGGGCTACGTATTCGCCCAGCGCAACTTTGGACATGGCGGCCGGCACCACGACGCTACAGGCGTCCAAACTCCCAGCGGAAAACGCTTCGAAGACGAAGATCTTGCCGAGCTTTTCCGCGAACTCGTTCGCCAGTTTTGACAGCTTAGGTGCGAGCCCGGGAAGGTCGGCCGGTTTCGCCTTCCACAGGGCACGCTCGATGTCATATTTGCGTGTGTTCTCAAGCACGATGATTGCGCCCGGCTTGGCTGCGGCAATTTGCTGTTGGACTGCAGGCAGAATCGTCATCGACGACTCATCGAGCCAATCGGCGATGAGCGGCACCTCGCACTTCATGATCTCGCCGAGCCGCTTGGCCACTTTGCTGAGCGAGCCTTCGGGCTTGCGGCCGATGTGGCCGAAAACGATTTGCTTCCAGCCGCGCTGTTGGCCGAATTGCAAAGTGTCCACCATCGAGCGGAGTCGAATGTCGCCGTCGCCGACGTTGGCACCGGGCTTGGCATCGACGTCGCCACGAACCAGAACAGGAGTGCCGGAGGGAACGTCCGACAGGCTCGCCATGCCCGGAACCGAGCGAATGTAGTCGGCCAGCGAAAGGTCGGGCCCTGCCTTGCTGCCGGCTAGCAATTTTTCGCACCAGGCGTTCATGTCTTTTTCTGAAATGGGCATGTCATCGTCCTCCGAGTCGCCATCTTGATCCTGAGCGGCGGATGGCGGATGCTTGAATCTATGGTCGTTTCTTTGCGTCGCAACTAGCATCCAACATCGAGAGTCATTTGGTCAAGCCGCTACATCCGGTCGAGCAAATTGCAGAGCGCCTCACGCAGGCGGAGGGGGGCGGCGTGCGCCTGTCGCGTTCGACAAGAGTGAAGGCAGCGAATAGCGCAGGAGCCGCGATCGATCCTGTCGTCGCCGTTTTTGAAGCGCTCGCCGAACCGCTGGATTTTCCACCGCTGGCGGCCGGAATCGTGCCGGGCGACCGCGTCGCGATCGCCGTGGACCGGGCTGTGCCATGTTTGGCGGAAGTGTTGCGCGGGGCCCTAAATTCGCTGCAGCAGGCGGGCGTCGAGCCAGCTGATATTTCCGTGGTTACCGAAGACGATCAAACGGCGGAGCTTTGCCGCACAATCTTCGGCGACAAGGAGACGCCGCAAATTGTTGTTCACGCGCCAGCAGATGAAACCAACTTGTGCCTCATTGGAGCTACCAAGCGGGGTGAACCGTTGCTCGTGAATCGGACAATTTTCGAGGCGGACCTCGTAATTCCCATTGGCTGTGCCAGAGTCGGCGCAGAGAACGCCTACGATAGTTTGTATCCACGCTTTTCTAGTTCCGCAGCGTTGGAAAAATATCGATCGCCGGCACAGCGCGAGGCAATTGCGAATCGTAATGGCGGGCGGAGTGAAGTGGACGAAGCGGGATGGATGATCGGCGTGCAAATGACCGTGCAAGTTGTGCCGGGTGCGGGAGAATGTGTCGCACAAGTGGTGGCCGGCGAACCGCAGGCCGTCGCCCATCGCAGTGAAGAACTTTGCCGAGAGCAATGGCTGTTGCAAAGCGAACAGCGCGTGGGCTTAGTCATTGCAACTGTGACGGGCGGAGCGCAATCGCAAACGTGGGCGAATGTGGGGCGTGCGATCGCGGCCGCGGAAGGTGTGCTGATGGAAGAAGGAGCGATCGCCATTTGCACCAACCTAAAGGAAAAGCCGGGGCACTCGCTGGGCCGCCTCGTCGCCGATACCAATTTGGACAAGGTAACAAGGAAAGTGTTCCAAGATCACGATGCGGATAGTTGGCCGGCGTGGCATTTGGCGCGGGCGTTGCAGCGTGGCCCTGTATACTTCATGAGCCGGATGAATTCCGAAATCGTCGAGGACATGGGTTTAGCGCCCGTCGATAACATCGACGATTTGGTGCGGCTCGCTAGCCGGCACGAAAGTTTCGCGGTGCTAAGTGACGCGCAGCACGCGGTAGTGAACGTTGACGACAAAGGCGATGAACGTGACTGATTCGCGCGATTTTGAGCGTCAGTATCAAGCGCTTCGCTGTGGTAAAGCGGTCGTGCCGCTGCGTGACTGGTCGAGCATTTCGATACGCGGCGAAGATCGTCACGCGTTCCTGCACAATTTCTGCACGAACGATGTGAAACAATTGGTGCCTGGTGCAAGTTGCCAGGCGTTCATTACAAACGTCAGGGGAAAGACGATCGGGCATGGGTTCATCGGATGCGTGGCGGACGAGTTGACGTTCGTCGGCGCGCCGGGGCAAGCTCCGGCGATCATCGCGCATTTGGATCGCTACATCATTCGAGAAGACGTTCAACTTCTGGATACGACGGAGCTTCGCAGATACTTTCTGTTAGTAGGCGACCGCGCACCGCGAACGAATGCGGTGACGTGCAACAGGATTGTCGCAGCGCCGTGCCAGCTTGTTGGCACCGAACTGGGTGAGGCTTCGAAGATTGCTGCGGATTTGATCGATGACAACTTCGTTGCCGTCGAAGAATCAGTATTTAACGCCGCTCGCATTGAGATGGGGTTTCCGCTGTTCGGGGTAGACTTCGACGAAAACAATCTGCCGCAAGAAGTGGCACGGGACCGTGAGGCGATTAGCTTTACGAAAGGCTGCTATTTGGGGCAGGAAACGGTCGCGCGAATTGATGCGCTTGGGCACGTGAATCAGCGAATCGTGGGCGTTCGGTTCTTCGCGGACGACATGCCCACAATCGGGAACGAACTTACCAAAGAGGGGGCTGTCGTCGGTCGCATCACGTCGGCCGCATTTTCACCGGCGTTGAAATCGCCGTTCGCATTGGCAATGGTTCGTCGCGAAGCCAACGCGGACGGTACTCGTCTTGAATTATCCGGCTGCGAATGCGAAGTGAGCGAGTTTCCGGCGCGACAATTGGCTCCGTGACGACGTTAAGCGTTCGGTCGCGTCGCGATCGGCACAGCGGGATGACCAGTCAGCCAATCGCGCAAGCGGTCAACGACGTTAGCGTTCGGCGGCACTTCGCGGCGGACTTCGAACATCCCTACCGCCATGTCTGTGGCGAGAGCTGCCAATCGGCTCTGTAAGGCAACAACGAAATTGGCTTTTTCCGCGGATTCCAACGCGCGACTCCGGAGTTCGACTTGCTGCGTAGTTCGAACGCGCGTAAGTCTCACCAACTCGCCGCTCAGCGCCTTATAAAGATGGCCATCGAGGTAAACGCGGCGGAGAGCTCCCACCGCGTTGAAGTGGTACACTTCTTCCTCGCCGAAGAAAATGCTGAGCGCGCCGTCAGGACGGAAGCCCGCGACGATAGATTGGTCGCGACACGGTGCGGTCGGAACGAGTTCAACTCGCTCAACTAGTGCCGTAGCTTCGCGAAGCAGGTCTTCTCGCGGCAACTCTTCGTGGGCCATGGGCTCAGCATACCACGGCAAAGGCAGCGTTAGGCACTTGGCTGTGCTGCGCCAGCGGCCGCGGCGTGCCAGTTGTCCACGTCGAGCGAAAGTGGGCGGCGTTCGTCTTTGCCGATGTGGCGAAGCTCATCGCGCACTTCGAACGCCGCTTCTACGATTTTGGGATCCCACTGTTTGCCTGCGCCGTCCCGAAGGATAGCGTCGAGCTTTTCGTCGGACATTCCCTTGCGATAAGGGCGATCGCTGGACATTGCGTCGATCGAGTCGGCCACCGCCACGATGCGGGCAAGAAACGGCGTTTCCTCGGCCTTGAGGCCCGCCGGGTAGCCAGCGCCGTTCCACGCTTCGTGGTGATGGCGGACGACGGGCATGACCTTGTCGAGCTCCTTCACGCCATCGAGGATGCGGCAGCCGAGATCGGGATGTGTCTTGATATGTTCGAACTCGGCCGGCGTAAGCGCACCGGGTTTGCGTAGTACGTTATCGTCGATGCCGATTTTGCCGATGTCGTGCAGCAGGCCAGAGAGGTAAATCGTATTGAGATCTTCCAAATCGCAGCCCAACTGCCGAGCCAGGCACACCGCAAGCCGTGCCACGCGATCGCTGTGACCGCATGTGTACGGGTCTTTGGCGTCGATGGCGGAGGTGAGCGCCCGCACGACGCTGCTGAAGAATTCCGATTGCTCGTGGTAGAGCGCAATGTTGCCGCAGTGAATGCCGAGGATCGTCGCCACGCTGGCCATCAAGCAGGCTTCGACCGTGCCAAATTCGCCTTCGCTGTTCGTAATGTCGCCGGCGCCGGTGTGGTTGAGCGCGAGCAGCCAGCCGAACAGGCGATTTCCCTCGCGAATCGGCACGGAGATAATTTCGCGAACGTCCGGGTAGAACCAAGTCGGGGAACTCGTTGCGCCGCGATTGAGTACAACCGGCTCGGTCGCCACGTTCGGGCCAAGGCGTTCCATGAACTTGGCAAGGTCATCCTTGGAAAGAGGGCATTCGCCGTGAGTAATCAGCGTCGCTTCGCCGTCATCGGTTTGGCCGAGCGTGCGCTGGTCATCGATGTAATCAAAAGACTCGAACCAAATCGCGACCGCCTGGGCCGGAATCACATCGCCCAGCCAGTTTACCGATAGCTCGCAGATATCAGAGACGCTTTTCGAGATCGAAAGGTGCTCCGTCAAACGATGGAGCAGTGTGATTTCTTCGAACGTCATCAGCAGGTGCGAAGAAATGTCCGCCATCTGCCGCTTGAGCTGTGCAGTCGACGTTTGCAACGTCGCCTTTTCCAAGATTGCGGCGCTCGTTTCTAACAGCGCCTGCGGCCGCCACGCCATTTGAGCAGCCGCCCAATGGAAAGTTTGTTTCCCGTTGAGCTCAAACTGCTTTACCGCGGCTGCGACGTCGTCTTCGCATTCCACCCGGTCGGTGACAAACGGAGCGACCGCCAGCACGGAGCCTTCCACGCCTGTTCCGGCCATCGGCACAGCCAGCAGTAGCAACGGGCTGACTTCGTCAAGAATTTCAGGACGGCCACGTCGCGCGATTTGCTCGCATGTCGCAAGGTGCCGATCGAGCTGAATGACGGGGCATCCGGTAGCTGAGCGAATAACCTGGCCGGTCGCGCATTCGATCACAGAGAACGACTGACCAAACGCTCGTTCCAGCGAGCGAAGCATTTGGTGCGCTTCGCTGGGCAGATTTTGTTCGATATCGCCGCCAGGCGATGTCGTTGCGACGACATCGGTCGTAGTCGTAGATACTTTAGTCGTCGCCACGAGCAGTGTTCCTGACAATTCGGCCTCAACGACGGCTGGCCATTAACCCGTTGACTGGCCCAACTCGTCCGGAAGCAAACGTGACAAAACATACGTTATTGGCGAACCATTGCAGAGGAGGGATTCGGCAGCCCGGCCGGTCAAACGGCACTGCAGAGGGGGAAGTTTGCATCGCCTGCGATCGGTTCTGCCGATTGTAAGAGCTATGCCTTACGTCGCTGCCATCACGGAAAGCAGCTGCGAAAGTCGGCCGCTTTTCTCGGGCAATCCACCGGGACGCGCCTATGCGCCTTGCGATAGACCGCGACGCTGCCGGTAGCGTTGGCTGGCGCGTTGCAGAATGGCGATTTCGTCCGGCGAGAGAGCCGACCAGCTGGCATCATGAAGCCGAGCAAGAATGTCATCCACGCGGGCGTCTTCGACCGCCTCTTGAGCGCGCCGGTTTTGCTCAGGCGACGTCCGTTGCTGGTGCTCGACGAGCACGCCATCGCGATCGTCGTCGGAAGACCACATCACATCGAGCAGATCGAGGCCATCTGAACTTACCTGGTAGCCGGCTTGTTCTTCATTCCATTCGGCAGAGCTCGCCGCCGCGAGGTCTTGCCGGGCGCTGAAGAACATAAACATGCCGAGCATCAGAAGCGGAATCCACGGTGGCAGCTGTTTTTCAACTTCCGCAGCACCCATGGCAATCGAAACCACGGCCGCGATGCATAGTACCGCGGCGATGCCCATTGCGATGCGGGCAGTGACGACGCGAGCAGTCCGCCGCCCGAGCGCGGGCCACAGCATGGCACGCAGAATTGGCCCGCCATCGAAGGGGTAGGCCGGCAGCAGGTTGAGAAGCATCAAGTTCCAATTGAGCCAGAGCGTGATTTTCGCCGCGATCAGCGCGGTGCCGCCCGGTTCAATCAAATCCTGCGGCGTGGCGAACGGATTCAGCAAACCGAGCAACTGCGTATTGTGTGCGAAGGCGAGCCCAATCGCCGCGATCACGGCGAGCAACAGATGGACGATCGGTCCCGCAAGGGCAACGAACAAATGGATTTCTGGCTCATCGGGAACACGAGGCGAAATCAGCCCACCGACCGGGCCGAGCACCACCGCGTCGACTTTGCCGCCCACTCGCAATGCAGCTAGCGAATGACCCACTTCGTGCAACGCCACGCTCACGAGCAGCAGGCCAACCATCATCAGCCCGGCGCTCATCAAGTCGAGCTCGGGTAACGTGAAGGCGAGCGCGAGCAGCGCCGAGAGCAGGAAGAAGATGTGCAGATGCACCGAGACGTTCCACCAACGCCCAAGGCTTAAACTCCAGCGCTGGACTGAGCACCCGGGCATGCGACGTCTCAAGTAGGCAAAAGAAGTGCTGGCCAAAGAGCGAAACGACGGCCTATGCAAAGGCTGCCGATCGACTGCCCCGTCGGCCGAATGTATCGTACCAACCTCATGAAAAAGTGGCAAATGTCTCAGCGTAATTCGCGGGGTCTCGCTAGAATTACGGCTGCCGTCCATCGCCCGCCACGGCTCATTATTCCTATCAAAGGGTAGCATAAAGGGAGATTGCCGCGTCCTATCGCTTTACCCACTTTTACGCGTGGCATGACCGCGGGGTTCGTTTCAGCCGGAGTTCGTCGAGATGGATGCGAATGATCGAATCCTGTTGGAAAACAAGCGGTTTGCCGTGGTTGAACGGACGGTGACCCGGCCGGATGGCCGACCGGCTAGCGTGCAATTCGTGCGGCACCCGGGCTCGGTTGCCATTTTGCCCATCCTGAATGACGGCCGCATTTGCTTGATCCGCAATCGCCGGTTGACGGTAGAAAAAAATCTAGTCGAAATCCCCGCCGGCACACGCGAACCGAATGAGCCGCCTTTAAGCACTGCCCACCGTGAACTGGCCGAAGAAACCGGGTATCGCGCGGGCCGCATGGAGGAAATGATTTCGTACTACCCGTCGCCAGGGGTGTTGAGCGAACGAATGCACATTTTTGTCGCTCGCGATTTGACGCCGGGGGACGCGGCCCGCGAAGCCAACGAGGAGATCGAGAATTACCACATATCGTGGGACGAAGCACTAGCGCAAGTGGAACGCGGCGAAATTTGCGACGGCAAGACAATCGTCGCCTTAACGCTCTATAAACAGGGCCATTTTGCGTGAGTTATAATTAAACGTGCGGGCAAAGGTTGGGGCGAAATCTCAGCGGCGGCTTATCTTATGCGACGTTTTCATGCGCGCTTACTGTTTGGGGTCGTAATCCTGTTAACCGGCTCCTTCTCGGAACTTTTATCTGGCGGCAGAAACTGCTTCGCCGACGAAACTCACGGATCCTCTGTCCGTGACATGAAGCTGCCAGCGACGATGGACCTCGTCGACGTCGACGGCCAGCCGTTCGATTTGCGAAAGGCTAGCAACGGCCGAGTGCACATCGTTGTGTTCGTTCGGTCGGACTGCCCAATTTCGAACAAGTTAGCGCCGGAAGTGCGCGAACTGTGCACGGCGTTCAAATCGCACGACGCTGACTTTTATTTGGTTTATGTCGATCCGCGAGAATCTGCCGAGGCGATTCGTACGCATCTCCACGATTACGAATACACTTGCCCAGCATTGCGCGACATGAAGCACGAGCTTGCCATGGCAACAGGTGCGACCGTAACACCCGAAGCGGTTGTGTTCGATCACGATTGGAAGGTCGCCTACCGTGGTCGGATCAACAATCAATTTGAGGATATCGGCAAGTGCCGCGACAAAGCCACAACGCACGAATTGCGAGACGCAATCGAAGCTGCCTTGGCGGGGCGAACGATTGCCGAGCCCGAAACAAAAGCGATCGGTTGCTATATCGACGACTTAAAGTGAGAATGAACTGATCGCGGCGTTGAGCGGGCTGCTGCCGTGCGATTTCCGATGTTGATCACGATGATGTTGCGCCCGCTTCGAATCGTTCTGTTGTGCTCTGTTGCTACGGCCTGGGCCGGTTGCAGCACTTCTGGCACTCCCATCACGTCGAAGGCGGAAGCCGCGGCTGATACTCTGCCGGCCGCTCCGAAAGCGCCAGAGGTAAAGGCGCTTACTTTCAATCGCGATGTCGCCCCCATCATCTTCGCGAACTGCGCGTGCTGTCATCATCCGGGCGAAGCCGCGCCGTTTAGTTTGCTAACGTACAGCGACGTGCGTCGCCGTTCGAGCCAAATCGTGGATGTGACCACTCGCCGTTTCATGCCGCCGTGGCTGCCAGTTCAAGATAGCCACGATTTTGCCAATGCGCGACGCCTCACGGATGAGCAGCTAGACACCATCCGCAATTGGGTGAAATCAGGCACCGTTGAAGGCAATGCCGCCGATTTGCCCGCGGCACCCACATTCACCAACGGATGGCAACTCGGCGAGCCGGATGTTGTGCTTCAAAGCCCCCCTTACCAACTGGCCGCGTCGGGACCCGATCAATTCCGCAATTTCGTGATTCCGATCGACGCGAAGACTCCGCAGTGGGTCGAAGCGATCGAGTTGCGACCGACGAATCAGCGGGCGACTCATCATGCCCGATTGGGCGTTGATCGCACGATGGAATCGATGCGACGCGACGCTGCCGATCCGCAGCCCGGTTACGAAGGCATGGCCTGGGGACAGGACCCGGATGGGCAACTCGTCACGTGGGTGCCTGGAATGCTGCCACATCGTGGCGCACCGGGAACGGCGTGGCGGTTGTATCCAAAAACTTCGCTCGTGCTACATACGCATATGCAGACCACGGGGAAACCGGAAACGGTGCAATTTCAGATCGGCATTCATTACGCGAAAGAAGCACCAACGGTGCGACCGGCAATTCTGCGGATTGGCGGCCGGAACATCGACATTGCCGCCGGCGACGCACACTACGTCGTTGCAGATGAGTACGTCGTGCCGGTGGATATAGAGGCGCGATCGATTTTCCCGCATGCCCACTCGTTGTGCCGACAAATGAAAGTTACGGCCGTATCACCAGATGGCTCGACCAAGCCGCTAGTCGAAATCAAGGACTTCGACGAGAAGTGGCACGACGATTATCGCTTCGCCCAGCCCGTGCGGCTAACGAAGGGAACACGGCTTCGCACCGAATTCACGTATGACAACACGGATGGGAACATTCGCAACCGGCATCATCCGCCCGAACGCACCGTATACGGCTCGAACATCACCGACGAAATGGAAGATGTTTATTTACAAGTGACGGTAGCGCACCCAGACGAACGGGCTGCCTTCATGGAGGACATGGAACAAACCGATTTGCGGTCGCAGCGAGTGGGACTGCTCAAAACGCTCGAGATGTATCCGAAGGATCCCTGGAGTATTGAAGGCCTGGCGTCGTGCAGTCTATCGCTGGGAAAACCGAAGGAAGCGATTCGGTTGCTCGAAGAACGGATGAAGCTCCCAGAGGATCCGACCTACGCCAAGGTTTCGCTCGGCGCAGCCTATATCGCCGATGGCAACGCGCCGCGAGCCGAACAGCTCGCCCGCGAAGTGTTGGCGAAAGATCCCGCCTACCCGCTGGCGTGGTTGGGACTGGGAAAAGCGCTCGACGCCCGAAAGCAGCCAGCGGACGCGGAAAAGGCCTATCGCAAAGCGATCGAACTCGCGCCCGCGCTCATCGACGCACGCCTGGCGTTGGCCGACAACCTCGCTAAGCAGAACAAACCAGAGGACGCGATGGAGGCCGCGGCCGAAGCGATAAAGTACTCGCCCGACAAGCCCAACGCGTTTTTGAAACTGGCCGAGATCCTCGCACACGCGCGAAGATACGACGAGTGTTTGAAGAATCTAGAAGAAGCGCGGCGGCTTGCGCCCTACACCCATCCGCCGAAGGTGCTGCTTGCCGTTTATTGTTATCAGAATGGCGATGCGGACAAATCGAAGGCGCTCTTGCTCGAGGCGCGCGAAGCGGAGCCGGCGCATCCGGTGCCTGAACTGTTTCTAGGTCAGTTTGCGGCCCACGAGCAGCGCTGGGATGACGCCCGGCAGTTTCTCAGTGCGTCCGCGGCAAAAGCGATTCCCGAGAATTGGCCCGAGAGCCACAAGAAACGATTTATGATCCTGTTGGAGACAGAGCGATTCAAACTCGCGCAACACTTTCAAGATGAACAGCTGGCGCGCAGTGCCGTGGGTGAATGGATCAAGTACGATCCGGACAACGCTCAGGTAAAGCAGATTTATAACTCGCTGAATTCTCTGACGCAGTAGAAGGTGTCGCTGCGACAAAGGTAAGGCAGCACTAGTCCCACTGCTTTCGCAGTAACCGATCCTCGATTTTGTACGCGTGGTGAATGTCGTGTAGGGCAATGTGGCGAAACATGGTGTACACGCCATAATTTTCATATTCCTCATGTGCGGCCGTGATGGCCCACTCGTCAGGCGTCAGCTTTCGAATGCGATCGATGAGCGCAACTCGGTCGCGATCGAAACGGTCCATTTCGGAATCGAGGTCAAGCTTTAGCAAGGCGTCGTCCGGTTCGTCGTGCGAAGGTTCGTATCCCTTGATGTAGGGCGCCGGCTCCGCGAGCATCAAATCCAACCGACGATGGATTAGCGGATGAACCGCGGGCAGATGAACAGCGTGTTCATGGGCCGACCAGACACCCGGTGCAGGCCGGCGTTTGCGACGTTCCAGCGGCACTTCGTAAATGAGCCTTCGGACTATCTCGGGGCCGCGGGTAAGTTGCTCGATGACGGATGCAATCGCGTCCGAGCTAGGTTTCGCGATGCGGGCACTCATTCGGCGTTGCTTAAAGTTTGGGGTTAGATTCTACCTCTTCCCGGTTGGCAAGAGGCAATGCCTTGCGTAAGTCGCTTAGCAGCGTGTACACGCGACGATGCACCACCCCATTGGCATTCACAATCAACGAAAGGTTCACCTTGTCGGGAGAGATTTCGAAAGAATTCTCCGGCTGGTCGTTTCCTTCGTGCTTAACAATCGTAAGAAGGTTCTCGAAATCTGCTTTTTGTGCATGGACTGGGCCGCCGTTTGACTGCGGCCCTACCAAATCGGCAACGTTGTAAACTTTTGCATAGTTTTTTTCGTAACGCCACTTTTCGTTGGCTATTTTGTAGCCGTACCGAAACCCGCCCAAATAGCCGCACAAGCAGGAAACCAAGAACAGCAACATCGCAATCGAGTAGCGGAGAACGATGCGCTTACGCTCTGGAGAAATTGCCATTTGAGTGACTCCATTCAGGATCGCGCGAGATCGCCGCCCTATTCGACTGTCACACTCTTCGCCAGATTTCGCGGCTTATCAACGTCGCAGCCGCGGGCGATGGCGGCGTGATAGGCCAGAAGTTGCAAAGGGATTGCGGTGACAATCGGTTGCAGGAACTCCGGCACCGCCGGCACGCGGATGACGTCGTCCGCCAACTCAACCGCCTGCGAATCGTCTTTATCGACCACGGCGATCACCGGCCCGCCGCGCGCCTTGATCTCTTCCATGTTCGAAATGACTTTGCTGTACACGCCCCCTTGCGGAACTATGAACACACTCGGCGTGTTCTCATCGACCAGCGCGATTGGGCCATGCTTCATCTCAGCGGCCGGATAGCCCTCGGCATGGATATAGCTGATTTCCTTGAGCTTGAGTGCACCTTCTAGAGCTGTTGGAAAATTGAATTGGCGGCCCAAGTACAAAAAATTGTTGCAAGACGCATACTTGGCGGCGATCCGCCGCGTTTCATCGTTCGTATCGAGCGTCTCCTCAATCTGTCGCGGCAGTACGGTAAGCTCATCAATGATCCGTAACCCCGCCTCAAAACTAAGATGCCGGATGCGGCCAAAGTACAGGGCGAGTAGCGCCATCACCACGCACTGCGACGTGTACGCCTTGGTCGAAGCGACCCCAATTTCCGGGCCGGCGTGCAAATAGATGCCGCCGTCGGCCTCCCGAGCAATCGTGCTGCCGACCACGTTACATATGGCGAGCGTCGGATGGCCTTTGCGTTTCATTTCCCGCATCGCTGCTAGCGTATCGATCGTCTCGCCACTTTGCGTAATGGCAAAGAGCAGCGTGTTGTTCGACATCGGCGGG
This sequence comes from Planctomycetota bacterium, assembly GCA_013286045.1. Classification (GTDB taxonomy): domain Bacteria; phylum Planctomycetota; class Planctomycetia; order Pirellulales; family Lacipirellulaceae; genus JABDGM01. The sequence goes on from JABDGM010000017.1 coordinate 56,471, forward strand.
TTGCGGTAACGCAGTTCGCTCGCGTATTCGACTTCGACCGGAATTCGGGCGAAGGCTTCGATCATGTATTCCCCGACGAGCGCCGAGTGCCAACTCGTGCCACAGGCCGTGAGTACGATTCGGTCGATCGACCTCAACTGCTGCGGTGTGAGATTAAGCCCGCCGAAAACCGCAGTCGCTTCATCGCGATTGAGCCGACCACGCATTGCCGCTTGCACCGTTTCCGGCTGCTCAAAGATTTCCTTGAGCATGTAGTGCGCAAACTCGCCAAGCTCAACCTGCGATGTGTCGATATCGAGATGCTTCACGTTGTGCCGCACGTCCCCTTCGTCGCGGTGAATCACGCGGATCGAGTGGGCTGTCACCACCGCGATCTCATGGTCCGCCAGGTACACAATGCGATCGGTGTGGCCAACAAGTGGCGAGCCGTCGCTGGCGATGAAATGCTCGTCATCCCCCACGCCGATCACGAGCGGGCTGCCCAGCCGAGCCGCAACGATCACATCTGGCCAATCGCGGAACACCATCGCAAGGCCGTAGGTACCGCGAAGCTGTGCGAGTGCAGCTTGTATCGCTTCGATCAGCGGCCCGTATTGGTCTGCAACGGAAGCTGGCACAGCCGTTTTGGTATTCGGCCGGCGCGAGTCGAGTTCAGCCGCCACAAGCTGGGCGACGACTTCCGTATCGGTCGCACTTTTGCAGTAGTACCCGCGCTCAGCAAGCTGCTCCTTGAGCTCGCGGAAGTTTTCAATCACTCCGTTGTGGACCAGGGCGACCACATTATCGCCGCCGATGTGCGGATGAGCATTGAGATCCGTCGCGGGCCCGTGCGTGGCCCAACGCGTGTGGCCAATGCCGATGCTTCCCGGCGCAGGATGCGTTTTAAGCTTTTCGACCAAGCCATCCACGCGGCCGGCCGTCTTGGTGACCGCAAACTCGCCGTCGTGGATCGTGGCCACACCACTGCTGTCATAACCGCGATATTCGAGGCGGCGTAAACCTTCGATGAGGAAGTCAATCGCCTGGTAGGGGCCAATGTAACCGACGATGCCGCACATGAACCGGATCCTGTTTTCGTTGCTACGCCTTCTTGCCTGCCACAATTCTACGATTGCCGGCCTTTTTCAACCTACCCCGATTCCGCGGAATCCGCTATCAATTGCTGCTCACGGAAGGAGTTGCCATGCCTCGTTCGCAGTCTGCGGCCAGCCCGCCGCGTAGCATCGTCGTCATTCCCGCCCGATACGCGTCTACCCGCCTGCCGCGCAAGATGCTCCTCCGCGAAACCGGCAAGACACTTTTGCAGCACACCTACGAGGCCGCCTGCGCCGCCCGCAAGCCAACGAGCGTCATCGTAGCCACGGATCACCCGGAAATTGCTCGTGAAGTCGAACGCTTTCACGGCGACTTCGTAATGACGAGCGCCGACTGCGCCAGCGGTACCGATCGCGTGGCCGAGGTCGCCCACAAGATGCCGCGAGCGGAAATCTTGGTGAACGTGCAAGGCGACGAGCCGGAGATGAATCCGGAGAATATCGACCGCGTGATCGCGCTGTTGGAGCAATCACCTAACTGCGGCATGGCTACGCTCGCCACGCCGATTCGCTCGGCCGAGCAGCTTGCGAACCCCGCGTGCGTGAAGGTTGTATTCGGCGACGACGGCCAGGCGCTCTATTTCAGCCGAAGCCCGATCCCGTTCGTTCGCGACCCGAATCCCGCGCAGCCGTTCAACGATCCGCAGCTGTTCTACCAGCATCTCGGAATCTACGCCTACCGCCGCGACACGTTGCTAGAAGTGGCAAAAATGCCGCCGTCCTCGCTAGAGCAGGCAGAGAAGCTGGAACAGCTCCGTATGCTGCAATCGGGTGGCACGATCTTGGTGGCTTCAGTCGAGCACTCCGCGAGCGGGATCGATACGCCAGCCGATTATGCGGCGTTTGTAGCGCGACGCCGGGCAGCAGGCTGAGCCGGATGGCACGCCTCCCAACGCGTCGTGTAAAATGCGACGGTGATTACGCGCGCCCATGATTCCGTCCCGCTGCCACTCCTAATCACCGGCGTTGCCGGTGTCGCGGGCTACAACGCGCTGCATTATTTTCGCGACCGCTATCCCGGCCATGTGATCGCCATCCGCCAGGCCGACAATTGGCCGCTCTCCGGCGAGGGCATCGTCGCCTGCG
>JABDGM010000018.1 GCA_013286045.1 Planctomycetota bacterium
ATTGCGTCGGCGCCGGTAGCGGTGGCGGCGCTGGGGGCGACGGCAATCATCATCGCGGGCGGGATCGACCTCTCGGTTGGCACGGCGATTTCACTGTGCGCGACGGTGATGGCTTGGGTGCTCAAGCATGATGGGGCGATTGAATGGGCGCTCGCCAGCTGCGTGGTCACGGGGTGCGTTGTCGGACTTGTGAATGGGCTGTTGATCAGTGCGTTGAAAGTAGCGCCGTTTGTGATCACACTCGGTACGATGACGATTTGTTTGGGTGTGGCGAAGCTTGTCGCCGATGAAACGACGGTGCGGCCGGCGCTCAATGCCGTGCCAGATTGGATGGATGGGTTGGCGACGCCTACGCCGGACCCGCCTTGGCTGATGGTGGCGCCGGGCGTTTGGCTGCTTTTGCTGATGGCGTTTGTACTGAGTCTTGTGCTGCGCTACACCGTCTTCGGGCGGCATCTGTTCGCGATCGGGTCGAATGAGCGGACGGCGCGCTTGTGCGGTCTGAATGTGCCGGCGCTCAAGATTGCCGTGTATTCAATGGGCGGATTGTTCGCGGGCTTCGCGGGCGTATACCAGTTTGCAAAATTGAAAGTTGGCAACCCGATTTCTGGGCTGGGGATGGAGCTGAAAGTTATCGCGGCGGTCGTGATTGGCGGCGCGAGCCTGAACGGCGGGCGCGGGACGATCCTGGGGACGCTGGCGGGTGCGCTTTTGATGCAGACGATCGCCAGCGGTTGCACGCAGCTGGGATTGCGCAATCCGACGCAGGACATCATCCTGGGCGTGATCATCGTGACCGCGGTCACGGTGGATCAGCTTCGGCAGAAGCGAACGGCGGATTGACGACCAAGCGACGGTTAGCTTGTCATGGCTGCGGCCGATGGTGCGTCGAGCGCGGTGCTGCAGCGCCAGTGTCGCCATAGGACGAATGCTGTGCACAGGGCACCGAGCGTGTAAGCGATCGCTGCGGCGACAACGTACGCCTCGTGCGCTTTTTTATCCAGCTGCTGCAGTGTTAGCGACGTGGTGATGGCGAAGAAAATCAAAAACAACACGCTGAAGCCGAGGACGAAGTAATGATCGACTTCGCGTAGTGCAGGTTTGCTTTCGAGCCAGTGTTCCCAGCCGACCATGTTTTCGACGCGGGGTTCGATGGTTTCGCGGACGTAGCGGCCGGCGCGGGCGATGTTGTTTTGCTCCGAGACGAAGGAGAGCATGAGGCCGAGGAGAAGGAATGGAATGGCGGCATTGGCGAAGGCGGAAGAATGTTCGGCGGCCAGGTAACCGGCAGAGGCGACTAGAAACATGGCGATGATCATGAGCCAGAAGATGCGGCTTTTGGCTTCGCGGATTTCGTCGCGGAGCGAGATGTATTCTTGGCGGATGTATTCGTCGGTGTTCATGGCAAAGTCCTCCTGGATTGAAAGGGGCCGGGTAAACCGAGGGGCGAAGTGCGGTCGCAAGGGTGAATATACACCTGGGCTGGCTTTGCGTCGCAGACCGCAAGTGGTTTTTAAGATTTTTGGATGCGCTTTGCGGGGTTGGCGCTGAGTTTGCTGGTAAGTCGTTTGATGCGATTCGGCGGTCATTAGCCAAGATAGAAAACTACGATGCCTTTACCAATTGAACAGTACGGAATGATCGGGGATTGTCACACGGCGGCGTTGGTCGGCAGCGACGGGTCGATCGACTGGCTGTGCATTCCGATGTTTGATTCGCCGGCTTGTTTCGCGGCGCTGTTGGGGAATTCCAAGAACGGGCGGTGGTTGTTGGCGCCGGCCGACCCACCGAAGAAGGTTACGCGGCGGTATCGGGGCGACTCGCTGATCTTGGAGACGGAATATGAAACAGAGACGGGGGCGGTGACGGTCATCGATTGTATGCCGCCGCGAACGCGCGAGCCGGATTTGGTGCGAATGGTTGTCGGAACGCGCGGGTCGGTGAAGATGCGGATGGAGTTGGTGATTCGGTTCGATTACGGCTGGGTCGTGCCGTGGGTGCAGCAGACGAAGGATGGGATTCGAGCGACCGCGGGGCCGGATACGTTGGTGCTGAGCACTCCGGTCGAGCTTCGCGGCGAGGAATTGACGACGGTGGCCGACTTCACGGTTTCGGCCGGCGAACGGGTTCCGTTTACGTTGTTGTGGCACGCATCGCACGAGTCGACGCCGGCAATTCCGGATGCAGAAGAGGCAATTCGAACGACAGAGGCTTGGTGGAAAGAGTGGTCGAGTCAGTGCAAGTACGATGGGCAGTGGCGAGATGCGGTGATGCGGTCGCTGGTCGTGCTCAAGGGACTGACATTCGCACCGACGGGTGGAATTGTCGCGGCGCCAACGATGTCGTTGCCCGAAAAGATTGGCGGCGGGAAGAATTGGGATTATCGGTTCTGTTGGCTTCGCGATGCGACGTTTACGGTGTACGCGCTCCTCAATGCGGGCTATCAACTTGAAGCCAAGGAGTTTCGCGATTGGTTGGTGCGGGCCGTGGCGGGGCTGCCGGGGGAATTGCAGATTGCGTACAACATTCTCGGCGTGCGCCGGCTGACGGAGTTGGAGCTCGATTGGCTGAGTGGATATGAGAATTCAAAGCCGGTACGTGTGGGCAATGCGGCTTGGAACCAGTTTCAACTCGATGTGTATGGTGAAGTGCTGGACATGATGTACCTTTCGCGGCGTCGCGGATTGCCGGAAAGTGGTGAGGTGTGGGCCGTCGAGAAGGCGATCCTCAAGTTTTTGGAAGATGCTTGGCAGCGGCCGGATGATGGGATTTGGGAGACGCGCGGACCGCGCGTGCCGATTACGCATTCGCGGGTGATGGCTTGGGTGGCGTTCGACCGCGCGCTGAAAGCGGTTGAACATTTCGGTTGCGACGGCCCGGCGGAGAAGTGGCGAGCGATACGGGATCGCATTCATGCGGAGGTGTGCGAACAGGGATTCAATACGCAGCTCAATTCATTTGTGCAGACGTATGGTTCGGATCAGCTTGATGGCAGTTTGCTGATGATTCCGCTAGTTGGCTTTCTTGAAAAAGATGACCCTCGGCTGGCAGGAACGGTCGACGCGATTCAAGAGCGCATGATGTACAAGGGTTTTGTGTATCGGCATCCATCGCCGTCGGGTGAAGAAGGACTCGCAGAGAAAGAGGGATCGTTCCTGGCGTGTTCTTTTTGGATGGTTGACTGCCTGGAGCTGCTGGGGCGGCACGACGAGGCGGTTAAGTTGTTCGAGCGGTTACTAAGCGTGCGAAATGATTTGGGGTTGTTAGCAGAACAGTATGATCCGTTGGCGCGAAGGCAGCTGGGGAATTTTCCGCAGGCGTTCTCGCACATTGGCGTGGTAAACTCGGCGCGCAATCTTTCCATGGAGCATGGCCCGGCAAAGGATCGGCACCAGAGCTCGGGTGCGGCGAAAGAAAAAGATTGAGCGAAGTTGGGCCGCTGAGAGGTCAAACTTCGGCCAGTGGCTCGGTGGCATCGCCGAATTTGTCCGTGTGGACGTTCATCTTGTCCAGCATAGAAAGATAGAGGCGGCACATTTGGCGGTTGGGCTTATCGAGGTAGTCCAGCACGCGGCCGGTTTTGATTTTGCCGCCGCCACCGCCGAGCATGATGACCGGAAGCTGCGTCGCGTCGTGTCCGCCGTTGAGCATGCTCGAGCAGAAGAGCAGCATCGAGTTGTCGAGGGCGGTGCGTTCGCCCTCTTGGATGCTGTTCAGCTTGCCGGCGATGTAGGCCAGCTGCTCGACGAAGAATTGATTCACCTTAAGCCAATCGGCGGTATCGGAGTGCGACAGCAGGTGGTGGATCATGTAGTCGACGCCGAGGTGCGGGAACCGCAGCGACGAGTGATCGTTGTTGAGCTTGAGCGTGGTGATGCGAGTCGTATCGGTTTGGAATCCGAGGACGAGGATGTCGCACATGAGCCGCATGTGATCGGCGATGTTTTGGGGGATGCCTTCGGGTGGGCGAGGGATGTTCGGTTTATCCAAGGAAGGTCGCCAGCCTTGCACTTCGCCTTGTTTGCCGGCCTGGGTAATGCGGAGCTCGACGTCGCGCACTGAATCTAAGTACTCGTCGAGTTTGTGTTGATCGGTGGCGCTGATTTGGCGGCGGACGTCGCTGGCGTCGCTGAGGACGGCATCGAGAACGCTGGTGTCGCCGCGTTGCGCTTCGTCCTTGAACAGGCGATCGAACGCCAGGGCGGGGTACAGTTCCAAGGGCGTCGGCGTTGAAGGGGACGACCAGGAGATGTGCGAGCTGTAGAGCATCGAATAGTTTTTGTGGATTGCGGGATTCGATGTTTCGCAGCCCAGGACGAGGCTCGGCACTTTGGTGGATCGGCCGTAGGTTTGCGCGAGCAGTTGGTCGACGCTGGTGCCGGAGTGGATTTCGCCTCCGGAGGCGAGCGGCGCCCCGGAGAGCAAGTTGCCGGTTTGGGAGCTATGGATGTTGCCTTTGAGCGCTTCGGCGTTGAACAGGCCACGGATGAAGAGCATCTTTTCGCGGTAGCTCGTGAGCGGCGCGAGGACTTTGCCGAGTTCCATCGCGCTCCCTTCGCCCTTGGCCCACCACTCTTTGCTGTGGAAGCCGTTGCCGGCGAATAAGACTGCGAGCCGGACGGGCGCTTCGCTGGCGACTTGCGAACCGCGGGCCGCATCGCCCCAGACATTGAGCGATTCCATCCAGGGCAGGGCCATGGTGACGCCAAGTCCGCGGAGCATCGTGCGGCGAGAGAATTTGTGTTGGGGCATGGGTTAGTCGTTAGTTGGAAATAGTTAGTCGTCGAAGGCGTTGTCTGCGCCGCGGATCTCGCGGAATTGGGGGCTGCGGACGATCGTCTCGATGGCCACGTTGACTTTGTAATCGTTGGCGGCGAGGGCGGTTTGAATTTCGGTGAGGAGTGGCTCATCGGAGAGTTGCACGGAGCGGCCGAGAGCGTAGCCTAGCAATTTTCGGCAGAATTGTCGCATGAAGGCGTCGCGGCGTTTTGTGAGTAGGTAATTGCGAAGGCCGTCGAGGCCGTCGAATTCGGCGCCGTCCATTGCTTTGACGCGAGTGTCGATGGGCCGGTCGCCGAGGTCTTTTTCGCGGTGTCCGCCGATGGCATCGAACGCTTCGAGGGCGAAGCCGTAAGGGTCGATGCGCTGGTGGCAGACCGTGCACTTGGGATCGCTGACGTGTTTTTCGACGAGCTGGCGGACGGTGAGGCCTTCGGTGGCGGCTTCGTCGTCGGGCAGGGGTGGGATTCCCTTGGGCGGTTTTGGTAGGCGCTCGCCGAGGAGGACTTCGCTGATCCAGTTTCCGCGGAGGATCGGGCTGGTGCGCGAGGCACCTGATTGTTTGGCAAGCGTGGTGGATTGGGCGAGGACGCCGCCGCGCGAGAATTTTTTTACGCCGTCGACGCGCCGCCACTCGGGACCGGTTACGCCGGGGATGCCGTAGTGTTGCGCTAATGGCTCATTTAGGAATGTGTAGTCGGCGTCGAGGATATCGAGCACAGAGCCGTCGTGTTGGAAGAGGTCGGTGAGGAACTGGGTCGATTCTTCGGCCATCGAGGCGCGCAGGCTGGCGAACGTTGGGAAATGGCGATCGCTTTTTTCGTCCAGACGGTCGAAGCCATCGATTTGGAGCCAATGGCAGGCGAATTCGGTTGCGAGACGGCGGGTTTTGGCGGCCGGCAACATGCGGTGAACTTGGGCGGCGAGTACTTCGGGGTCATGCAGCTGGCCGCTGGCGGCGACTTTCTGCAGCTCTGCGTCTGGTTGCGAAGACCAGAGGAAGTAGCTCAGGCGAGTTGCGAGTTCCCAATCGGTTACTGGTTGCTGCACTGCGCCGGGGACGGGCTTTTCGATGTGATACAGAAATGCGGGAGAGACGAGGATGCGGGCGATGGTCAGGCGGATCGCCTCGTCGTGAGGAATTTCTTGTTTTCGAAGGCCGTCGTAGAGGGCATGCAGATCGCTGTTTTCGCGGTCGCTCAACGGGCGGCGATAGGCGTTTGCCGCGAAATCGATCACGGCGGCGAGTTGTTTTGGTTCGCAATCGACGAGTAGCTTTCGGAAGGCGGCGGCGCGATCGTTGATTGGCTTGCGCAGTGGCTCGAAGGCTTTCGGGTCGGCATCTTGCGTGGCGAATTGGAGAAGTTGTGCGAAGGCGTCGACGGAGGTGAGCGCGTCGCGGCTGAAGAAGTGGAGTTCGTCCCAGAGCCGATCGAGTTGCTTCTTCTGCGAATCGTCCAGCATGAGTCGCACGAGGTGGTCATCTTCGCGATAGAACAGGGTGGCTGAGATGACTTCGTCGACGGGGACGATTTTCGTGTAGCAGAGCGCGGGCGGGAACAGGTCGCGAAATTCTTTGAAGGCGGTCTCGAATCGCTGCTGCGTGGCACTGCCTTCGGTGACGAGAACGGGCGTTGAGTTCACCACTTCTTGACTGCTACCCGACCATTGGCCCGTGCGTGGGACCATCTTTGGTTCGCCGCGGATTAAGCCGGCAGCGGGTGCTGGTTTCCCGGCGATGACGGCGACCTGTGCGGAGCCGTCTTTGCCGTGTTCGTTGTCGAGCTCCGCGGTGGTGACCAACTCGCAACCGGCGACCAAATCGGCGGGGAGATGAATTTCGATGATGGAGGGTGCCTGTACGTACAAGTTGGCGGTATCCAGCGCGGGCGCGTTGGGGCGATGCCCGAACATGTCGGGGTCGAGCCCAACTTCTGGCGTGTTGGTTTCGGCGGCTTTGGGTCCTGCCGACTCATTCAATAAGCCGCGCAGCAGTGGGCCATGAACTGATGCCACCTGGCGATAGAGTGCGGAATTGGGCGTGTCTTTCGCCGCGGGCGGGCCGCTCGTGAGTAGCTTTTGCACTTCGAGCGCGCGAGTTTGTCGCTCGGTCGAGCCGGCGGCCGCGAGCCATTTTGATAGAGCCGATTCGGGCGGGATGACGGGCGACGTTGCGAAGGCGACATCGGGCTCGGTGTAGAAGTACCAAACGCGGGTGTCGCCGAATTGATCCGCGTGCGGATTCGCGGACTGCACGTCGCTTGAAACGTCCCCCGCAAGATTCCAGGATTGTGGCTTGTCGTCCTTATTGCTCGTGATCGCGAGGTCGATCGCGGTCAGGTCGCACGAGTGGTTGCCGTCGCGCGCACCGATCGAGATTGAAAGGATATCGCCGGTGCGGACGGCAATGTTTTCGAACGGCCCAAGCTTTATTTCGGCGGGGCCTTCGGCGACGCCGGCGGCTAATTGGTGGCGAATCGCGTCGCGCCGCAGGCTGAGCGACCAGGTGATACCGTTGCCGCACTCGGCATGGGCGGGAGTTACTGATCCCTCAATATGCACGGCACTTGTGATTGGGCTGCGCCAGCCGATGGCGGCGCGGAGAGTTGGGGAGGGATGCACGGCCATGCTATGCGGCTTCATGTTACCGGGAATACGAACATGCTCGCTCGATGAATTCGCGACGACGAGCGGTGTATCGTTGGTGCCCCAGCCGTTAATGAACTCGAAACCGCCGACGCTGGTTAGCTTCGCGGTGAATAGGCTATCGGGTTCGGCGGAGTGGCCGGTGCCTACGCCGAGGTAATCGAGCCATGCTTGGAGATCGCTTTGCGACAAGCCGTGGTCGCTGGCAACTTTCGCAAGGTCGGGCGATTTTTCAGAGGTCGCGATTTTATCGGCTGCATTCAAATAGGCGGCCGAATTGGTGAAGAGCTGAGTGCGGCGCGAATTGATTTCACGGGCAATGCGGCGGACATCGCGCAACAGCAGGTCGGGGCGACCGGGGGCGACGAGGCGCGGGGACTGCCAGACCACAAAGTCGTTTTGGTTTCCGTCGCCGGCGTCAGTCGCGACGAGTGAGATTACAACGTCTTCGCTGTTGGGCGAATCGGGGATTTTGAAGCGGATGTCTTGTTTCGTGGCGAGAGGACTAATGGGCTCCATCCAACCTTTTGGTCCGCCGGCGCGGCCGATGAGGCCGACGTTTGAAAAGGTCCACAGCGACTTTTGCCAAGCGGTGATTTCGGCGGCGAGTGCGGGCGCGTCGTCGGGTTTTGCAGCGCGCCAGCGAGCGCGGATGTCGTCGAGCAAGATCGACGGCTCAGTTCCGATGAGGCTGTTCCACAGGATGCCCAGGTATTTGGCGTTGAGGCCGTGCTCTTGAGCGACGGCAGCAATCGTTTCGCGGCCGCTTGTTAAGGCTTCGCGTTCGACCAGAGTGGCGGACAGATATTTTTCGATAGGTAGACGACCGCCCTGATTGGTGTCGAACACCACGCCTTGTAGGTTCACCTGGCTGCCGCCGCCGGAGTCGGTGAATTGGCCGTAGAAGTCGCGGATTTGTTTGAGCGTGTCGTCCGTCCAATCGCGCGAAGTGGTATGGGGCGAAAAACGGACCCCATCTGGCAGCAGCTGCGCGTGGCTGGCGACATTTTTGGCAGCGTCCAAATATTTTGTGAGGAGCCCAGGCGACATCACCAGCGCGCCGCCCGTGTTGGTGAAACCTTCGCCGGCGGCGCCGTCGGACGGAAATTCATGCGCCGGGTCGAGCGAATCGACGCCGGTGAGATCGCGTAGCGTGTAGGTGTACTCGGCATTGCTCAAACGGCGGAGGATGACTTTGCCGGGATCGCCGGCGTGGGCTTTCGCTTCGAGCTTGAGGTAGCCGGCGACCCAGTTTTTAAGTTGAGTGCGCTCGGCTTCGGTTGGTTGCTCGGCGTCTTGGGGGGGCATCAGCCCGTTGCCCAGCATCTCTTCGGCCTTTTGCCAGGCGCGCGGTTGCTTCGTGGCCGCGGTCCAATCTTTCATTTCGGCGAAGTTGATATCGCCTTCGGTCGTACCGGCGCCGCCGTGGCAGTCATAGCAGTAGCGTTCGAGGAGTGGACGGATGTCGGATTGGTAGGCGCTCCCGAGCGCGGTTGCATTCGGTTCTTCAGCGGCTGCGGTCGTGGAAACTACGACAAGGACGACGACGGCACTTTGCAGAAGCGTTGCGGCCCGCATTCGACAGAATCCGATGCTCATGGCGGTGACGCGCCGTTCGTCAAGGTGGGAGGGCCGTGGTGCCAGTCGATATTCGGCAGGCGCCGGCCCTGATGGCGGCCGAGCGATTTTGGGAGGTTAACTCGCGGAAGCGCTCGACGCGGCTGGGGAGTTCATTTTAATGTGCTGCCCGCATCGTGCGATGGGAATTTCTTGCGAAATGGTTGCGAAAGTCGAGCGTGAACTTTCGCAAAGTACGAGCAAGCATGTCGCCGGGAGCCCCGCAGTCCTCATGCGAGAGCGTTATTTTGTCGCAGGGGTTTTGGCAGGATTGCCGGTGGCCGGGGGGGCGTGGTCGGTTTTGGCGGGCGGGCCGAGGATTTCGGTGAGAACCGGTTTCAAGCCGTCGGCCCAAACTTGATAGCCTTTTTCGGTTGGGTGCAAGCCGTCTTGCAACATGCCTTCGAGGAGCTTGTCGTCGTCCGCAAGATGAGTGCTTACATCTACGAAACGAATGTGGGCGCCATCGGCGTACTTCGAGATGAGTGCGTTGGTCTCTTTGATCGTGGGCATGAGTTCAGGTTTATCGTTACGCGGAAAGATCGCGGTGAGAACGATCGTCGCTTCGGGGGCCTTGATGTGGCAAGTGTCGACGATTGCGCGGATGCGGGACGCGATCTTTTCTGCGGTGCTGTTGTCGGAGGAAGAGGAGCCAAGATCATTGGTGCCGGCCAGGACGACGATCGCCTTTGGGTGAACGTCGTCGAGTTCGCCGTTCTTCAGACGCCAAAGGATGTTTTGAGTCGTGTCGCCGCCCCAGCCGAAGTTGCCGGCGTTCCAGCCGAAGAAGTTTTGCTGCCAGTTCTTTAAGAGGCCGGCGTATTGTTTGTCGGTGCAGCCCCAGCGGCGGGTGATGGAATCGCCGACGAAGTAGAGGTCGATGCCGCCGTGCTTCGCCTTTTCCACTAGCTGGCGGTGAGCGGCGCGGGAGTTGGCGTCGGTGCGTTCGATTCCTTGAGACGCAGAATTGCTCGACTCAGAAGTTGCGAGCGAGGAACCCGCGCGCTTGGCGGGTGATTTGACGTAGTCGTCAATCCACTCGAAGAAGGCGGGCCAATTGGGCGTGACGTCGTGGCCGCCGGAGTGTTGTCGCCAAGTGAGTTCTTTGCCGGCCAGTTCGCCGACGGGAGGCATTGGCTCATTTAGATAGTCTTGCGGCTTGCCGAAGCCGTGCTTGCCGAGCAGTTCGTAAACGGGCGACGCCAGTTCGCCGGCCATGAAGCTGCCTTGGGCGTCGACCCATTTTGGATCTCCGCCTTCGACGGTGCCGTAGCTGATGAAGCACGGGCGGGGTGCACTTAGGGCTATTAGCTCGTGGGCATCGATGGGCAGATCGGCCGTCGTTTTTGCGCCGCCATCGGCTTTGTCGGCGCCGTACTTCAGGAAGTTGCCGGCCATCCAGTAGGACTCTCCACCAGTGAGATTTTCGACGGCTTCGCCGATCATGTGGCGGTAGAGTTTCGCGCCGCCCTCGCCTGAAGAGGCGATGAGCCCGACGGCAACGCGAGGATCGAATGCTTCCGTAACGAGAGCGGCTTTGCCGTAGCGTGAGACGCCTTCGATGCCAATTTTGGTGGCGTCGACGTGGGCATCTGGGTTTGCTTCGAAGTAATCGATCAAGCGGCTCGCGCCCCACTGCCAGGCGCGGAGTGCGCCCCAGTCGTCGGGCTTTCGTGCCGCGCCGTGGTTGGTGAGGCCGATGATGCCGGAGCGCAGGCCGGCGGCGTTATCGGGCTGAATTGTTTCGGTATCGAGCAGGGCATATCCCCAGCCGTGTTTGATGGCCTCATCCGGCAATGAAATCGTTGCGCCAGGTCGGCCGGCGAGGAGTTGGCCACGGAAGGCGCGTGAAAAGACGATCATGAGGGGTACGGAGGCGCTCGAGTCCGCAGGCACCGTGAAAGTTGCGTGAATATCGACGGCGATTTGCGGGTCGTCGTGGTTGTCGACGTGACCGACCAGCGTCTTGGTGATCGTCGCTCGATCTGCGGTGGTGCCGTTGGTCGTTGAAGTTACTTCCCAAGTGACGGCTGGAACGTTTTTAGGGATTCGGCCGAAGATTTCACGTTCGAAGTCGTCGACAATTTCAGCTCGGCGTGCGGGCCATTCGGCGGCGCTTTTGACTTTGTCGCCGGATTTTGTCGTGAGGACTTCTGGCAGTGAATCTTTGTAGCGGTTCGCGGCCGACTCATCGAATGTGTTCGGATTCTTGGGGTCGGCGCCGGGGCGCAGTGAGGTGATGCCGAGCTCGTGCATCATTAGCTGGTGATCGTCCGGGCCAGCGGCGGCGGCAGCTTTGGCCGGTGTTGGCACATGCGGTTTGATCGGCTCGCCTTTGACGAGTGCGGCGAGCCACTCGGCAGATCGATCGGTGTAGGGGCGCTGTTGTTCGGGCGTCGCCTGATGATTGTGGGGCGAATCGATCATCGGCACGGCTTCTTTCTCACCGGGGATTTGATCGAAGGCGGTCCAAATTCCGGCGGGGGCCGAGATCGTGTCGACGAAGCCCATCGCAACCATACTTTTCGCATGGATGTTGCACGCGAAATTGACGGGGTCGACGTAGAGCGCGGTCTCCATGATTTTGGGATCGCTCGCTGGGAAGAACGGGTAACTTGCCTGTCGACCGTGGAGCGGGGCGTTGGTATCGCAGCCGGCGGGGACGTTCACGATCAAGTCGGTGATTTTGGGATGGAGGCCGGCGACGCACAGACTCTGTTGGCCGCCCATGCTGGTGCCCATGACGAGGAGCGTTTTGCCATCCCAATCGGGGCGGTCGACGATGTAATCGAGCGCGCGGTAGTCGCCGAGGTACATGCGGACGAAGTAGTTCTGGTCGCGATCGTTGTTGCCGATGGATTCGTAGTGCTTGATCTTGTTGGGGAGGGCGTCGTAGTACGACTGCGGCTGATCGGGGAGTACGTCGTGAGGTTCAATGTTGAGGGCGAGCCAGCCTTGGGCGGCGAGGTTGGTTACCCAGGCCTTTTGCAGCGGGTAGGGTGGGCTGGCCCATTGGAAAAGGACAACGGCCGGGAGCTTGCCTTCTTTTTTTGGTTTGGCGAGTTGGCCGTGGATGTGAGAGCCATCGAAGTTATCCATCGTGATGGTGGCGAACTCGATGTTCGGTGCGTCGGCGTCGGCTAGCGTGATGACAGGGTTTGCCGGAACCTTTTCGAGAGCTTCGACCTTGGCGGACCAAAACGCGTCGAAGTCCTCGGGGCGAGGCGCGACTGGTTTTAGCTGGTCGGGGGCGACTGCGGCGCCGGCAACAATGGGCTTCGAGTCGCTGGAGCTTTCGGCAGCGGGTTTAATTTCGACGTAAACCATGGCCGGCTCGGCGAGCTGCAACTCGATGCGCGCTTTGCCGGACGCGAGATCGAGTTCACCGCTTTTGACTACTTCGGCGTTGTTTTTCTTCGCTGTGTATTTGTAGGAAGTGGTAGGGGCGGTACTGCCTTCAATTGGCGTTACGGTCCAACCGACGTTATCGCCTGTTTTGTAGATGCCGGAGGCATGATCGGGGACGAGGGTGAGTTGCGGCGCGGCGGCGCAGTGAGCTGCGCATGCGAAACCGAACGCGAGGCAGCAATGGAAAATGAATTTGGTCTTCATAGTTTTGTTTTAGTAGAGAGACGTGCAAAAGTCTTGTCGTGTCCGGCGAGCGTGGCTCGCCGGCTATTTTCGGGTGTCGCGCGCGGGGAGAGGATGGGCCGGGTCTGATCGCAATAAATTTTTGCTTATTTGCGACATCGCAAGGACCTGTCGCTCTCCGTACTCTGTCTAACACGAACGAAGGCAGATGGCGACGAGTCCATGCGCGAAATTCCAAAGGTAGCGTTGTTGGTTGAAACGGCACGCGGCTTCGGGCGCGATCTGCTCCTGGGCGTCGCACGCTACTCGCGATTGCATGGGCCGTGGAGTTTTCACATTACTCCCGGCGATTTTAAGCAAGCCGTGCCCAAGATGAAGCAGTGGGGTGGCACGGGGATTATCGCGCGGATTGCGGATGATCGAATAGCGCGGGCTGTGATTGCGGCGGACCTGCCGACGATCGCGCTGGGTCTGACCGACGAGCAGATGCAAGCGGATAATCCGCTTTCGAAGTTCTCAGAGATTAGCTCAGATCCCAACGAAGTATCGCGATTGGCGGCGGAGCATTTGATCGAACGCCGGTTTACGCGCTTCGCCTACGTTGGCAGTTATGATCGTGGTTGGTCTGCGCGGCGTGAAAGAGCATTCAAAGGTTACCTTGAGGAGCGCGGCTTCGCGCCTCACATCTATCCTCTTCCGATGCGCCCGCAGGATCGAAATTGGGAACGGGAGCAGGCGCTGATGGCGCGGTGGATGGGCAGCCTTCCGACGCCGATCGGATTGTTCGCTTGCGACGATGATCGTGGCCGCGAAGTGCTCGAAGTCTGCGGTATGGTCGGGTTGAACGTTCCGGAAGACATGGCCGTGATCGGCGTCGACAACGACGAAGTGTTCTGCGAACTCTCGGATCCGCCGTTGTCGAGCATTTCGTTGAATGCAGAAACGGCGGGTTACCGGGCGGCAGCGTTGTTGGACGACATGATGAGCGGGCGCGTGCGGAAACGGCAAAAGATCATTGTCGAAGCAGTGAGGATCGTGACACGACGTTCGACGGATGTGGTGGCTGTCGAAGATGAGGACATTGCCGCCGCGCTGCAATACATCCGCCGCGAACAGGGGCGAGGGATTTCGGTGGATGATGTGGTGGAAACAGTGGCGGTGTCGCGGCGGAATCTCGAAAAGCGATTCCGCGAAACGATCGGCCGCAGCATTCTGGATGAGATTCAGCTGGTTCGGTTGACCGGGCGAAGCGGCTGCTTATCGAGACGACGTACCCGATTTCGAAGGTTGCGGAACTGGCCGGGTTCGGTTCAGCCGGTTACTTCATTCAGTTTTTTCAAAGGCAAATTGGAAAGACTCCGCGAAAGTATCGGGTGGACTTAGCGACGTAGCCGGAGAGGCAAATTAGCGGGAAACGGGCCTCAATTTTCGGCAATTGTGCCAAAATCGTCGCAAAACCGGAATTGTTTTTCGCATCTGCGTATATCTGCGGTTGAAATCTACTACTAAGATAAACTGGGGCGTCGGCGGCAAAATCTACCACGGGTTGGCGAGATCTTGCTTTGTAGAGCGGTTTGGCACCGGTGGCAATTGGCGAGGCGGCATCTTCCGCGCGGCTGCGCACGTCACTTCTCAAGCCGTTCACATCGTATCCAGGAAGCACCGATGAGCGCACGGCTTCGCGTAAATCGAAATTGCAATTCTCGGCGGAGCGGTTTCACGCTGGTCGAGCTTCTGGTTGTGATCGCGATCATAGGGATTTTGGTCGCGCTGCTGTTGCCTGCGATCCAGGCGGCGCGCGAGTCGGCGCGGCGGCTGCAGTGCCAGAACAATCTGAAGCAGATTGGCATCGCGATCCTGAACTTCCATGATGCGAAGAAGGCGTACCCCACGGCGGGCACGAACAGCGACGATTTCTACACGGACCCGAAAATCGGGGCGACCGCCGGCTTTGAGCGATTCGGGTGGGGCTATCAAATCTTGCCGTACTTAGAAGAAGCGACATTATACGACGCGGGTAAGAACAACAGCGCCATTGTCGATCTTCCGCAACTCACCAATCGTGCACTGTGCGAGGTCCCAGTATCCGCCTACAGTTGCCCCTCTCGCGGAGTAAGATTTGGAACAACTCCGGATGGCCTGGTCCCGGCTTTGGGCGACTATGCGGGGGTCTTATTCGCATATCTATTGGACCAGGGCAAAAACAGTCAGAGCTACACCGATCTCGTTGGAATAAATGAAAAAAAGTATGGATGGCGTGGCATCATCACGAAGGGCGGTCACTTCAACGGAGCAACTTACGATCGATGGAGAGAAGTTCGCGCAAAAGACGTGACGGATGGTACCTCGAAGACCGTTGCGATCATGGAAAAGGCGGTGTGGGTCGGACGTTACAGTCCATCTGATTATTCTGCAGGATATAGCGACCTAGCCGGATGGGTGCACAATGCGCACCAAACAACAATGCGAAGTGTTTCCGGAGACGGCGGTTTGGCTTTCGGTGGGACGGCGTCGTTTGGAACTCCCGGCCGCGGAGTTGGGGCGCCTGTGCTGCCGGATAATGCAGATTTGAGCGGAACAACGCTGCGCTCCACATTACCGGATGGCGTTGATCAGGGATTTGGGTCCGCTCATAGCTCGGGTTTTTACGCGGTATTTGGTGACGGCTCGGTTCGGTCGATTAGTTACGACGTCGATACGACGATGGGTGGGGTTCTGTTCCGCCTGGGGTGCCGCGACGACGGGCTGAATCTTGATGATGGAACTTACTAGTTCGTGAGGAGTGAAACCGCTGCGGAGAGCATGGGAAAACACGTCATTGCATTGTCGATTATCGCGATTGCCGCACTGAATTTCGTGTGTATCGGCTGCTCGCGAACTGATCCAGCGAGCCGGATCGGCGCGATGAACGACACACGAATCAAGCAACTCGCCAACCTTTATATGGCACACCAAATCCGCAATGGCTCGAACGGGCCGAAGGATGAAGCAGCGTTCAAAATGTTCGTTAAAAGTGGCATGCCATCTCATCGATTGGAAATGATGAGAGTCGATCCTAGTAAGGTTGACGAGCTATTCGTCTCGGAGCGGGACGGCCAGCCGTTCGTAATAAAGTACGGGCAGAGCGGCGGGCCGATGTCGCAGTTAGCGGTCGTGTTCGAAAAAGAGGGACAGGCGGGAAAGAAACAAGTGGCGTTCACGAACGGTAAAGTCGAAGAGCTTGACGACGCCGGATACCAGCAGTTAGTTCAAGGCAAGAAGTAACAAGTCGCGGAGAACGCGAAGTGATCGTGGATGTTTTTTCAACTGGAACAGGTGCAACTATGAATATGCAAATGAAAATCGGGCTTGCTACCATCGCCGTACTGATGGCGTTATCAATTGGACCGCCGGGAACCAACGCGGCAGACTACTACTTTGGGAATTTCGATGACCAACCAACTTATTCGCTGGTTAAGAGTTACACCGATCCAACGCGAAGCGGCTTTTACGATTTCGGCAATTTGCAGACTTCGGCTAACACAAGTACGACGATTGGCGTAACCACCGGTACCCAGAGCCTTGCGTGGCAGCCATCAACTGTCGGTTACTACAACGGGCTGACCTACAACCTCCAGACCGATCCTAGATCGGCCGCTGATCGAGACGCGACGATTCAAGGGCTGCTTGCCAATAATCACCTCGCGTTTAATGTTACTTGGGATCGAAATGAATGGGTTTCGCAGCACAACGGCGACATCTCCACTCAAAACTTCTCACAAGTCAAATTGGTGTACAACTTCGGTCCAGGGGGCGACCAGAACTTCTCGAATGCACTTTCTCCTGACATCGACACGGGAAATTCCAACTTCAAAGGCGGATGGGACCCGGTTAATTACACGACCCCAACTCACACACGCCTCGTGGAGTTTGACTACACGCCGATCAAGGCCCAGATTCAGGCTCTTTACACTGCGGGAACCTTAACTGGTTCGAACGGTTATTTGGAATTCATCTTGGTGACGAACGCAGGGAATTATAACTTTCCAATCACTTATTACCTCGACAGCTTTCGATTCACAACGCCGGCGGCGGCCGGAGTGCAGGGTGACTACAACGGCAATGGTGTCGTGGACATGGCAGACTACGTTTTGTGGCGCAACGGCGGCCCGCTGCAAAACGAAGTGAATACTCCCGGCACGGTCGATGCGTCGGATTACGACGCATGGCGGGCGCGGTTCGGCAATACTTCGGGCGCGGGCGCAGGGTTGGGAAGTAGTGCGGTGCCAGAGCCATCGTGCTTTGTGTTGTTGCTCGTCGGCTTGGCGTTGCTTCCGGTTCGCCGATTTAAAGCATAGTCAGTTAAACCATGGATGTGGGGACGGATGGCTACTGAAAATCAGAAGCTTTCGGTCGTCGAGAAGTGCGGGTACAGCCTCGGCGACGCCGCCGCGAACTTCGTCTTCATGACGATGGTTCTATTTCAGGCGAACTTCTACACGGATGTGATGGGGATCGCCGTCGGGACGGCCGGGTGGCTGCTGCTTGTGCCGCGCGTGTGGGATGCGTTTTTCGATCCGCTCATGGGTATCATGGCGGACCGTACGCGTACACGCTGGGGGCGATATCGCCCCTGGATTCTGGCGACTGCTTTGCCCTGGGGCATTGTCATGTTCCTGGCGTACCGCGCGCCCGACGGCTGGAGCAGTGGGGCGATCATTGCTTATGCGCTGATTTCCAACCTGTTGTTAATGACTCTGTACTCGGCGAACAACATGCCGTACGCGGCGCTGAGCGGGGTCATGACGGGCAATCCCCATGAACGCACGAGCCTGAATGCCTATCGCTTCGTGGCGGTGAATTTGGCGCAGCTCGTAGTCACCGGGTTCACACTGCCGCTGGTCGCAAAATTTGCGGCCGAATACGGCGAAGGCCCGCGAGCGCGGGCCGTGGGTTGGGAGATGACGATGGGCCTGTGGGCCATCGTCTGCGTCGTTTGTTTCCTCATTACTTTCGCAACGACGCGCGAGCGGATCGTGCCGGACGATCGACATCGGCCGAGTGCTGCGCAGTCTTTTGCCGATCTGTTCGCCAACCGGCCGTGGATGGTGATGTTCGCAATGACACTGGTCCACTTCGCGATCCTCTCGTTTCGTGGCCGGGCATTTTACGACTACTACCACAACTATGCCGACCCGCGGGCGATGTTTGAATGGCTATCTAAACTTGGGCTCACTTCCCCGCCGGTGGCGCAGGGCGCTCCGGCGCCGGGTGGCCTGTTGGAATTCTTGGGTTGGGTCGCGCACGGGGAGCCCTCAAACCTCGCTGGCACGAATGTCGCGGATGTGGCTCAAAGCATTATTGGCGTCCTCGAAAAGATCGTGTTTATCGTCATGATTTTGCTGTCGCCGAAGCTGAGCGATCGCTTTGGCAGGAAGGCCGTTGCGGCGTGCGGGTTTGCGGCCATGACGGTTGTGTCAGGTCTGTGGTACTTCGTCGAGCCACAGCAAATTGGCGCGATGGTCGGCCTGACGGTGCTTGGCGCGATTGCGTACGGGCCAACGATTCCCGTCGTATGGTCGATTTTTGCCGACGTGGCCGACTTTTCGGAGTGGAAGACGGGGCGGAATGCCACCAGTGTGGTCTTCGCCACAATTTGCTTTGCACTCAAGACTGGGCTGGGATTGGGATCGTTTCTCGTGCTTCAGCTGCTCGGTTCCTATGGTTATGTCGCCGGACAGGCGCAGTCGGCCGAATCGCTTCACGGCATTCAGCTAGTTGCAAGTGTTTATCCGACGGCGATGTTCTTCGTTTGCACTGTGCTGCTGATGCTCTACGGCATTAACAAGCAGCTAAACGGTGAGATTGCCAGTGACCTGGCCGAACGCCGCGGAGCTGTGTGAAGCAGCATAATGAGCACGGAAATATTCGCATGAAAGCTGTAATGATGCGCCGACTTGCATTTATCTTAACGCTCGTAAGCCCGCTGATCGTGACCTTATCGTCAGCAGTGGCCGCGGAGCCACCTGTGCTGAAAGACGCTTTCAAAAAGGATTTTCTTGTTGGGGTCGCTCTTGGCACTCGGCAGGTTATGGGCGAGGAGCCGCAGGCGCTGGAGTTGGCAGCGAAACAATTCAATGCGATTTCGCCAGAGAACTTGCTCAAGTGGCAGGAAGTACATCCGGAACCAAAACAATATCAATTCGAGCCAGCCGACCGGTATGTCGAGTTCGGTCAGCAGAATGGCATGTTCATCCTGGGGCATAACTTGGTGTGGCACAATCAGACGCCACGCTGGGTTTTCGAGAACGAGGAGGGGAAGCCGATCGAGCGTGATGCGCTCGTTGAGCGATTGCGAGAACATATTTCAACGGTTGTTGGCCGCTACAAGGGGCGCATCACCGGCTGGGATGTGGTGAATGAAGCCGTGGAAGACGATGGCACGCTGCGCAAGACCCGGTGGCGGGAAATCATCGGCGACGACTATCTCGAAAAGGCGTTTCAGTTCGCTCACGAAGCCGATCCGCAAGCCGAGCTGTATTACAACGACTACAACGAATGGCAGCCGGCGAAGCGTCGCGGGATCAAGGAGCTCGTTCACGGACTGCAGGCGAAGGGTGTGCGGATTGATGGCTTTGGCTTGCAGGGGCACTGGGGCCTTACATACCCGAGCGCCGCGGAGATCGAGGAGATGTTTCAGGATTACAGTGATCTCGGCGTCAAACTGATGATCACCGAGCTCGATGTAACCGTGCTGCCGGACGCCAATCGCGCGCGCGGAGCGGATATCAGCCGCAACGAAGCGTTACGGAAAGAGCTCGACCCGTACCCGGACGGGCTATCGAGCGACGTTCAAAAGCAGTTGGCGGATCGCTACGCGGAGATCTTTCGCATTTTTGTGAAGCACGCCGACAAGCTGAAGCGGGTCACATTTTGGGGCGTCGACGATGGGCAATCGTGGCGCAACGGGTGGCCGATGCGTGGCAGGCACGATTATCCGATGCTGTTCGACCGCGAATTGAAGCCCAAGCCTGCGTTCGAAGCGGTGATTGAAACGGCAGAAGCGAAGCGGTGAGCGCGGGACGGTGTTCGTCGGCGCTAGCGCGATCGCGGCTGGCACTAATGGCTAACTTTCGCAGGCGAATCTGACAGCGACTTCGAAGGGATGATTTCAAAGTAATCGACGGCGGCTCGCTCGCCGGCGTCTGCGGTTCCCTCCAGTTTAAGTTGATCTCCCTTTTTCAATGAGATGTGGGGGATCGTGCGACGAATGGAAGTGTGCGCGTTGGGTGTTGCCGAGGGCGTGGGCACGTGATTGTCCGCTTGCCAGTGATCGATTTCTCGGTCGTTAACGAAGAGCCTAAACTTCGACACGCCGTCTTCCTCGTCGAAATACTGCACTCGCAGGTCGTAGTCGCCTGACTGGTCGCAGCTTAAGCGGATGGCGCCTGTTTCGACGCCTTCGGGCAACTGCACCGCACCACGCCCCGAGCCGGCCTCCCATGGATCGACTTTGATGAATTCATAGCCTTCGAGTTTCTGGTCCTCGGCTTCCAGGCGGTGAGGATAGTGATCGACGCGCCCTTGCGTGTCGTTGATGCCGGACTTCTTTTGGAACCAGCGACAGATCGAATCGCGCCACACTTGCGCATGGCCGGCTTGGTACTCGAGGCGATCTAAGACTTCTTGGAATCGCTGTTCGTCGATGTGTCCTTTCAGCGCTTGCCATTCGGTCACCAGCTCGGCGGCGTCGAGAGCGCCCTGGTAGTGCGAGTCGTAGAAGTGCTGGATGACCGTTTCGCCAGAGTGCAGTTTGTGGGTGTAAGGCACGTGATGCATGAACAGCAGCAAGTCGTCGGGGCAGGTATCAAGCGAGTCGAAGCGTGCGGCCACGGGCGGCGAGTACTGACCAATAAAACCCGTGCCGGTGTCCACGGTGCGGTCCATGCCGACGCCGTGTTCGTCCGCGCGGTGCCATTGTCCCCAACCGTTGTACTCCGACGATTCCGGCGCTGGTCCGAAGTGGATGTGGATGATGTCTGTCAGCGTGCCAATGCCTAGCGGTCCGGTATAGCTCTCATAGATTGACCAGGAGCGCATCAAGATATCGACGATGGCTTTGACGACTGTTGGGTCGTTTCCGAATGTTTGCCGAGTCCATTCGTCGGCGATTTCGTGAGCAGACAGGTCTGGGTTCCAGGCCAGTCGCCCAAAGCCATACAGGTTTGCCATCGCTAGATGGTGGCCGAGCCAATTTTGATCGCTGCCTACGTTCGCGACGCCGATAAATCCCCCGACAGGTCGGTCGAAGGTTTTGCCAGAGACTATTTCCTTGATTGGCGTTTCCGCGTGGCTCGCGTGCATATCGAAGTCGAGCACTTCCTTCCACATTGGCACGGTGTAGCAAACGTGGCGCTGCTGCCCGAGGTACTCTTGCGTAATCTGCAGTTCGATGGCTTCATTCGTTTTTTTGAGGGCTCCGAACAAAGGGGAGGGGGGCTCGCGGACTTGAAAATCGATTGGCCCGTTTTTGATTTGGATGACGACGTTATCTTCGAAGAGGTCGTCAAGCTTATGAAAGTTGTCGTAAGCGGCCTTCGCGCGATCGTTTTTGAGATTGTGCCAATCCATCAGGTGGTCGTACACGAAGCCGCGGTAAAACAAGATGCCACCGTGCGGTTTGAGAGCTTTCGCGATTACGTTCGCGGCGTCGGCGTGCGTTCGACCGTACTCGGATGGGCCAAGACGGCCTTCGGAATCGGCTTTGAGGACGAACCCGCCCAAATCTGGAATCGCGCGGTAAACGCGATCAACTGTTTCCTTCCAAAAGGCGACGGCGTCTGGATCGAGGGGGTCGAATGTTTTCACGCCGCCGACTTCGCGCGGGCTGGCGAAATTCAACGAGACATACAGCCGCACTCCCCAGGGGCGAAACGCGTCGGCAATGCGGGCGAGCTCGGGCACATACGCGTCGGTGACGACCCTCGCGTCCGCGTTTACGTTGTTAACCGAGCAGCCATTGATGCCGACCGAGGCCATAAGTCGCGCGTAGTCGCGGACGCGGGTTAAGTCTTTCACAACGTGATCGTTTTCCCAAAAGATCGAGTTGCCGGCGTAGCCGCGCTCGATCGTGCCGTCGAGATTGTCCCAATGATTGAGAATGCGAATCGGCGCCGCGGGCGATTCGCAAATATTCAGGTGGTCGATTGGTTGATGCGTTGAAATTTTACGCAACAGTGCGAATACGCCATAAAGCAAGCCGCGATCGGTGGCGCCTATAACTGCAATCGAGGGTTTTCCGCGCGTTTCGAAAGTATGCAGGCAAAAGCCGTCGCCGTTCAATTTTTCTGTGCCGTGAACGGCGGCGAGGTCCTTATTCGACTCTATGCGGTCGCGCGTTGCCAAGAAAATGGCGCCGGCATTGTCGGCGTTGGACTTCTCGCGTAAATCTCTGCCCAGCAGGCCTTTGATGCCGCGCAACAATTCGGATTGGGCAGATGCTGTGATCGCTGAATCGCCGAGGACGACCACGGTATCCGGCAAAGAGGCGTAGAGCGCGGCGTCATTTGCGTTGAGCGGCGCATAGCGAAGCCAAGCGTCGTAGCCGGTTTCGGCCGAGCTCGTACGCGGCAAGTAAAAACTTGCGGCGACTAGGAGCCAACAAGTTACGGCGGATTTCATCCCGGCGGCGAACTTCATGAGCTGTCGATCGCGAGTGTCTAGAAGCCGATGCTCGCGCCGCCATCGACGGGTAGCACAATGCCGGTGATGAACTTGGCCGCCGGCGAGCATAAGTAGGTCGCAGCCCAACCGATATCCTCGGGCGCACCGAACCGGTTCATCGGAGTACGGCCCAAAACTTTGGTCGCTCGCGCCGGGTCGCCGTTAAATGCGCTGCGCATCATTTCGGACTCGATCCACCCGGGAGCGATCGCATTCACGCGCACGCCGTGCGGTGATACTTCGGTAGCCAATGAACGAACAAGCCCCAAATGCCCGGCCTTAGCGGCGGAGTAGGCACTAACCTTAGGTAGGCCGATTAGCGAGGCCATCGAAGCGCTGAACAACACGTTGCCGTGCCGGCGTTCAATCATCTCTGGCAGTACGGCTTTCGTCAAACTGAAAGCGGCGACCAGGTGCGTTTGAAGCACCGAGTCGAATTCTGCGGGACTCAAATCAAGAGCCGTTTTCTTGATGTGGATTCCCGCGTTATTG
Organism: Planctomycetota bacterium; assembly: GCA_013286045.1. GTDB lineage: Bacteria > Planctomycetota > Planctomycetia > Pirellulales > Lacipirellulaceae > JABDGM01. The sequence goes on from JABDGM010000018.1 coordinate 22,828, forward strand.
ACCAAGATGGAAATCGAGCCGACCCGTTCGGCTGCTTGTCTTACCAATGAAGCAGCCGCATCGAGCTGCAAGATATCGTGCGAAATCCATTCAGCCGACGGGCCCAAATCTTTCGCTGCCGAACGCAACACATCTTCTCGTCGCCCGACGAGAACGACTTTTGCGCCGGCTTGCACAAAACATCGCGCAATCCCCAGGCCGAGACCGGTGCCGCCGCCGGTGATGAGCGCTGTTTCGCCTGTTAGTGAAAATGGAGCGTTCATGGGGGTCGATCTAGTTTGCTTCGATCGCTTGCAATGCGCCGCGGATGTATCCCAGCGCGTAGGCCATGCCTGCATGCCAAGGCGCATCGCAAGTCATCTGCGGTGTGTGATCGGGAATGATGACGCCGCGATATTCGTTGCGTTTCAGGATTTTCAATACGCGTACTATGTCGACATCGCCATCGTCGATGAACGTTTCACGGTAGTTAGGCACTTTACCATGTACGTTGCGAAGGTGAACGTAGGCGAGCTTGCCTTGTCGGCTGTAGCGGTCGGTGGCTTCGTAGACGTCGCCGGTCGCCATTTCTGAAAGAGTGCCAATGCAAAACTCCAGCGCATTCGCAGGGCTGGAGCGGAGATCGATCAGGCGCTGATAGAGGTCCGGTTGATAGACGAGTCGCGGCTGGCCGCGCATAGTGGCCATGGGCGGATCGTCGGGATGGGCTGCCAGCGTGACGCCAGCTTCTTCGGCCACCGGGATGAGCTCGTTGAGAAACTCCTCGACTCGCAGCCAAAGGGTTTCGTTGGCGACTGGCGGCTCGTTGCCGGCTTCGGCTTGAGGGTCGTAAACCATGTTCCAAGCCATGCCGCGCGGCATCGGTGCGTCGCAAGTCCGATCCATGCCAACGGCTACTGCTTCTCCGCGTGCGACCGGAGCTTTCGTACGGCCGCAAACGCCGGCGATGCTGAAGTTGTAGCCGAAGATCGGAATACCAGCCTGGCCGACGCGGCGGATGATCGTTTTCAAATTCTCGAACTGCTGGCGTTTTTTCGGACCGTCCAACAGCACGTCGTGCCAGTGGGCGGGGTCGAAATTTTCGATTGCCTCGAGTTCCAAGCCCGCATCGTTAACTTCGCGGCGCAGCGACTGGAGTTCATTCAGCGTCCAGAGTTGGTTTGGGTCGCCGGCCGCGCCCCATCCCAAATCGGCATCCAGCGGTTGATCGGGTTTGGCAATCGGTGCATCTTTGAAGTAGTCGACGAGGTGAGCCACAATATGTGTAGCGCCGGCCTGCCGCGCGAATTGAAAATTCTCGCGCGTGAGCATATGCCGATATAACCCCAGACCCAGCTTCATGTCAGAAAATTCAAGAGTCGGCCTTCAGGCCATTCGAATCATGAATGGCCGCGTCGCGGCGAAGGCCGTGGATAACGAGTGAACCCGCCTCAATGCAGCATAACCGCAATCTCGGTAGCGTTGTTCAGTGATGACTTGATCGCGACATTTTTATTCGCAAAAACTGAACGGGTGATCGAACTTCACTTTTATACTGGCACGCATGACCAAACTTGAAAACGCAGCGTACCGCGATCCCAAACGTCCCATCGGCGAACGAGTTAATGACTTGTTGTCACGAATGTCGCTGGCTGAGAAAGCCGCGCAGATGGTATGCGTTTGGAATCTGAAGAAAGAAACCTTGTTGGATGAGCAGGGACGTTTTGACGTGAAGAAAGCTGCCGAGCATTACGGGCATGGGAATGGGTTAGGCCAGGTCGGGCGCCCTGGCGATTTTGGCGGCATTGGACCGCGGCGATCCGCAGAGCTTACGAACGAGATTCAGCGATTCTTCATCGAAAACTCACGGCTCGGCATCCCGGTTGTCTTTCACGATGAATGCTTGCATGGGCACGTCGGCATCGGCTCGACTAGTTTTTCCCAGCCCATTGGCTTGGGTGCGACATTTAACACGGATTTGGTCCGGAAACTTTATGAGATGACAGCGCGCGAAGCCCGGGTTCGCGGTGTGCATCAGGCGCTGACGCCGGTGGTCGACGTCGCTCGCGACCCGCGTTGGGGTCGTGTGGAAGAAACTTTTGGCGAAGACCCTTATCTGGTTGCCCGCATGGGAGTTGCTGCGGTTCACGGCTTTCAAGGTGATGGAAAGTTTGCAGAGAAGCGGCACGTAATCGCGACGCTAAAGCACTTTGCTGCGCATGGGCAACCGGAATCCGGCACGAACTGCGCGCCCGTGAATGTTTCGGAGCGACTGCTCCGTGAGGTGTTTTTGTCAACGTTTAAGGCCGCAATCCACGAAGCCGGTGCAATGAGCGTGATGGCGTCATACAACGAGATTGACGGCGTTCCATCGCATGCGAATCGTTGGCTCCTGCGCGACGTGCTGCGGGACGAATGGGGTTTTACCGGCACCGTGGTGTCCGACTACTACGCGATTCGCGAACTGCATGTGCGCCCCGAACTTTACGGTCATCACCTGGCCCACGATGGCGCGGAGGCCGCGGCGTTGGCTGTCCGCGCGGGCGTTAACATCGAGTTGCCCGAGCCGGATTGCTATAAGCACTTAATTGAACTGGTGGAGGCGGATGTTCTTCAAGAGTCGGATTTAGACGAATTAGTCGCGCCATTACTTGCGCAAAAGTTTCAACTTGGTCTTTTTGACGATCCGTACGTTGAGCCGAGCGAAGCGGAACGCATTGTTGGATGCGATGAACATCGCGAGCTTGCACTCCAAGCGGCGCGTGAAACGATCACGCTACTTAAAAATGAGGGGGATATCGCACCGCTCAACCTGTCGGCGATCAAAACGCTGGCTGTAATCGGGCCGAACGCGGACCGTCCACTCCTCGGTGGCTACAGCGGTCAGCCGGTGCAGGTTTCGACTGTTTTGGATGGCATCCGCCGCCGCGCGGTGGACGGGGTAGAGGTTCTGCACCATGAAGGCTGCAAAATCACGATTGGTGGTTCTTGGTGGCAGGACGAAGTTATGCCAAGCGACCCGGTGGAGGACCGTAAGAGCATTGCCGCCGCTGCCGAAGTCGCGAAACGCGCGGATGTCATCGTCCTTGCGATCGGTGGCAATGAGCAAACGTCGCGCGAGGCTTGGATGCTCAATCACCTCGGTGATCGTGCTAACCTCGAGTTGGTCGGGCAGCAAAATGAGCTTGTGGACGCGATGGTGGCTACCGGCAAACCTGTCATTGCGCTGCTGTTCAACGGCCGACCGCTCGCCGTTCAACATTTGGCGGCAAAGGTGCCGGTGATATTCGAGTGCTGGTATCTGGGGCAGGAGACCGGCACCGCGGTCGCGGAAGTGTTGTTTGGGGACAGAAGTCCTGGCGGTAAACTGCCGATCACGGTTCCGCGCTCGGTTGGACATGTGCCGGCGTATTACAACTACAAGCCGTCGGCTCGCCGCGGCTATTTGTTCGACGATGTTAGCCCGCTGTTTCCGTTTGGCCATGGCCTAAGCTATTCAAAGTTCGAATTCGGAGCGCCGCGGCTCGAAAAGTCGACGATTGGAATTACCGACTCGACCAGCATCCGTGTGACTGTCACGAATCGCGGGAAGCGAGCAGCGGATGAAACAGTGCAGCTCTACATCCGCGACCTGGTTAGTTCAGTAACGCGGCCGGTCAAGGAACTCAAAGGTTTTGAGCGGATCAGTTTGCAGCCGGGCGAAAGCCGGGACGTGGCTCTCAAGATCACGCCTGATCATTTGTCATTCTGGAACATCGACATGCGCCATGTGGTCGAACCGGGAGAATTTGCTGTGATGATTGGGCCAAATTCGCAAGTTCTGCAGACCGTCACTCTGACCGTGAAATAGCCCAGGGCGAAATTACGGACGCCCAGCGGGTGGCAGTCGCAACATTTTCAACTTTTGCGAATAAAAATGTTGCGATTCAGGTCGGTTCCACTTTGCCGGCTAAATTGATTTATGCTGGAAGGAACTTATCGAAGGGGAGACGGCGCCGGGCACCGTCGCCCGGGCGGGCAGTTGTATGAATCAGCCGTACTCTTTGGCTGGAGAAGCGATCCTCATCACAGGCGGTGGCACGGGCCTCGGCTTCGGCATGGCGAAGTGCTTCGTCCAGTGCGGGGCAAAAGTCGTGTTAGTGGGTCGACGCTGCGAAGTGCTGAAAAAAGCGGCGGCCGAGCTCGGTGAGTCGGCTGTGTGGGAGAAGCACGATATCCTTGAATTGAATAAGGCAGCAGATCTAATCACCCGTTTGCGCGACCGGGTTGGTTCAATTACCGGGTTGGTGAACAATGCCGGAATCCACATCAAGAAATCTGCAACGGATTTATCGCCGGCAGAGTTTCTCAGTGTGTTGCAAACGCACCTGGTCGCTTCTTTTAGCCTATGCCGGGCCGTGTTGCCGGACATGATCGAGCGCCGCCACGGCAATATCGTATTCATATCTTCGATGGCGTCGCTGTTTGGGTTGCCGATGGTCAGTGCCTATTCGGCAGCGAAGGCGGGGCATTTGGGGTTGATGCGTTCGCTAGCGACCGAGGTATCTCCCTACGGCGTGCGAGTAAACTCGATTGCGCCTGGTTGGATTGAGTCGGAAATGATGCGCGGCGCGTTGAATGGGGACCCGAAGCGGGCAGAGAAAGTGCTGGGCCGCACGCCGATGAACCGCTTCGGGGATCCGGAGGACATTGGCTGGGCGGCTTCTTATTTATGCTCGCCGGCGGCGAAATTCGTCACAGGAGTTGTTCTGCCCGTCGATGGTGGGGCGAGCATTGGCTTCTAATGCCCTTCTGCTTCGCGAGGCTTGCGCCTGCTTTGGCCCTGTCCGATGTCATGCCGTCGTGCGATCGCAATTACGACAATTTTTTGCGTATTTTCGTAGATGCTAATTATTGCACCGCAATTTACGCTTACGCATAGCTCGTCAACGCATAAAAAAATTGCGGTATTGCGGCGTTGGCGGATTCATCGGGCAAACGTTCGTCCAAAAGCGGTCGGTTGTGCTTATGCCCACGATTCCGAAAGTTGCGCTTCTGATCGAGACTGCGCGAAGTTTCGGTCGCGATTTTCTGCAGGGAATCTCTCACTACTCGCGCCTGCACGGTCCGTGGAGTTTTCACATCACGCCGGGGGACTACAAGCAAGTCGTTCCCAAGATGAAGCAGTGGGGCGGCACGGGCATCATCGCTCGAATTCCAGATTGGAGAATGGCGGAAGCAATTCTCAATGCGAATGTACCGACCATTGCGCTCGGGCTAACGGACGAACAGATGCAACCCGACAGCCCGTTGGCGAAGCTATCGGAGATTAGCTCCGATCCGGTGCAAGTGTCGCGACTGGCGGCGGAGCACTTGCTGGCGCGTCAATTGTCGCACTTCGCCTACGTGGGAAGCGAGGACCGTGCCTGGTCTTCGCGCCGCGAAGAAGCATTCATCGAACTGGTGACGGCGCGCGGGTATGAAGTCCATGTCTATCGGCAGCCAAAGCGCGTGCAAGATCGAGTTTGGGAACGGGAGCAAGAATTCCTTGTGCGCTGGATCAGCCAGCTGCCGACACCGATTGGATTATTTGCTTGCGATGACGACCGCGGGCGCGAAGTTTTGGAGGCTTGCAGTGTGGCGGGTCTGCATGTGCCAGAGGATGTGGCGGTAGTTGGCGTCGATAATGACGAAGTATTTTGCGAACTATCGAATCCGCCGTTGTCGAGCGTATCCTTGAATGCAAAATCGGCTGGCTACCAGGCGGCGTCGTTACTGGATGCAATGATGAGCGGCGCGGTGCGGAAACCGCAGCGGATCATCGTCGAGGCATTTGACGTAGTGACTCGCCGGTCCACAGAAATCATCGAAGTGGAAGACGCCGACATTGCGGCCGCACTGCAATTCATTCGCCGCGAACAAGGGCGGGACATCTCGGTGGATGACGTCGTCGACGAAGTTGCCGTATCAAGGCGACATCTCGAAAAACGGTTCCGCGAGACGATCGGACGGACGGTCTTGGAGGAAATTCAGCTAGTTCGGCTCGAACGGGCCAAGCGCCTGCTGCTGGAGACCACCTATTCAGTGTCTAAGGTGGCGTCCTTGGCCGGCTTTGGTTCCGTCGGCTATTTCGTCCAGTTCTTTCACAAGCGCGTCGGGAAGACGCCTCTCAAGTATCGATGCACGGCCCATGCGCGCCGCACGCCGCGCGTCTAGAAAACTCGGGCGGCCCCGCACTTTCCTTTCGCCGAATCAACCTCCCCAGCAACGGACTGGTCGCTTCAGCGACCAGTTTGCGTGCGCCCCGGCGCAGCCTCACACCCCGCGTCACACCATTTACCGCAATCCGCAACGCATCACGCCACTCCTGGACGAACATCGGGTGCATTAACGCAATACCGAGAAGAGGGCGCATAAAAAAGCTGTGCCGGATCCTTGCGGGATCGCGGCACAGCACCTGCCCCCATATGTTTCAATGGGTGCTATACATCCGCGGTTGCCCGCGGAAAGATTTGCTTAGCTCAGGCGGCGTCGGGTGAATAGCATTCCGACCAAGCCCATGCTGCAAATAGCCAACGAGGTTGGTTCGGGCACATAAACGCCGAGTTGAAATCCGTTGAGCAAGCTGGCGCCTTGCACCGTGCTGCCGAAGCCATTCGGATCAGCCCAGGTGTAAAGTGTGGCCATGCCGGTCGCGTCGGCCGTCGTAACATAGGTCGCAGAGTGGAAATAGGGATCCGTTGCCGAGAGCGAATCTGGGCCCGCGACTTGCGATCGAGCGTAATGTGGGATCGGGTCGTTCACGCCACCAACCGCCGGTTGATACGAATAACCGGACACAATAGCGGAGTCCATCCAAGCGGCAGGACCATCCTTGCCACCTAAGGCGCCTAGATCGGCCCACGCTTGAAAACTTTGGCCGGGATCGTTCGGATCGGCCAAATTTGCAGCGTTGAAAGCATCTTCGCGTGCGAAACCCGTAAACTCATACTTTGCACTTGGAGTGAGACCTTTGATCTGCAGCTTGACGTAGTTGCGGCCAAAGGCAACTGCGCCGTCGCGCTGCGCAAATGCGAAATCAGAATACAGGTCACTCATTCCGCCGGCATTTGCGCCGCGATTACGCGCGCCGTAATTGAGCCCCACACCGATCATATTTACCGTGATATTCCCCTGCGTCGTTGCATAGGTCTTGCTCAGGCCGGTCGGAGCATTTGTTCCCCAATCCTCGGCTGGGTTATAAGCCGGATCGAGTTGGTCAAAACCCTGGAAGGCGTTGAGCGCTTGGTACCCCGCCTGGGTTGGCCCAACGGTTTGGCCGCCGCCGTAGTTGGCGCCATTGACGTCAACAGAAAGAAAAGGAGTAAAAAGTGGCGCCGCTTGGACGCGCGAAACAGTCGCCATTACGCCTACCAATGTGAGGCAGGCGAACATCTTCAACTTCATGAGACCCTCCAACCGGAAAACAAGTTGCCGTAGCCAAGAAAAGAGTTAAAGCCGCTAGAGTCCCTTATAAGCGGGGGCGCATCAATGTCAACGAGTTGCCGCAATCTCAATATTTTTTTGCGGCAAACACGAATTTTCTGCACGGCTCTTACATCGCCCTTATTCTTACGATTGCATCGTGATTGATGTGAAATCAATGGCGATGCGAGGCCACCGATGGAGAACTCAGTGTCGAAGCGAGGTCCGCGGCAGTCAACCAACTCGACGAACGTCATTTCGAGCATCGGCCGCATTGCCTTCTGATCGAATTGCCATCGCGAGCGATCGCCAATTGCCGCCCTACACTATCGCGAAACTAGGTGTCTGACGCGAACGCGTAATTTTTTTGCGTAAACTTAGGATGTGTCCTATGCGCGTGTTATTAGAATACAGGGCATGGGGTTGGCGGCGGCTTGTCAGCCCCATGGTTTCTCTTTTCGGTTACTTTTCGCTGCCGAGAGGCGGAAGGCGATGTTCTACGGTTGGCTGGCGTGCTCTGCGGTTTCCAACTCGTTTGATGTGGTATCCACGTTAAACCGAGCGGACATATCGAAAAGCATGCATCGGCGCCGTGTTATATCGGCTTCTTCTGCGTCCCCGGCCTTGGTTGACGCAGCTCCGGCATTCGAATCTCCAAGAATAACACGCGTGCACATCTGGATGGGAGAGCTCCTATGAGCGACGAAATGCGTCGTCTGGTTTGCGTTGTGACGGTCGGTTTGGCAGCGGTATTCGGCGGGCGTCCGCAGGCGCTGTATGCGTTCGATACCGCCAATACCCTGTTGGGAATCGACGCGATGGTTATGAAAGCGGGTGGTATTTTCCGCGACCCGGGCAGTTTCGGGCAGACCAACGGCAACGATGGATTTAATACTTTTCAGTTCGGAGCATTTGCGGTCAATAACCCCGTGACCACCGGCTACGGAAAATACGATTCGTTTCGTTTTCAGAAGACGGGCACCGGCGACTGCTGCATCAGTCACAACGCTCGCATGCACAGCGATACGCCGGAATCAGTGACCGGTTTTGATCAAAACAATCAGCCTACGACCGGCCTCATTGCAGATAGCATTACGAAAGACTATCTGCCGATCATCGATCGCGCCGCGTTTGGCCAGCAGTTCGACCCAAGCCAATATGAGATCCAAGTAAAGTTCAAACCGCTGCTGCAAAAGTCGACGGCGGATAGCTTGGGAGTGAATCCTTATCCATCGAATCCGACTTACCCCGCGATCAGTGCGGCGCTCGAAAACACTGGGACTTCGTTCACGGTCGGGCTCGACCAGCAAGGTGGCTTCGTATGGGATGCTTCTGCCGGAGTGTATAAGCGGGCGGCCGACCAACTAACTTACACGTTCGGCAGCGATGCGAACCCGCTCAACCAGATGTACGTTGCTGCTCCGAAGGATTCGGATGGATTCGCCACGCTGAATATTCCGGTGACCTCGCCGTCGGCTGTGTCCCGAAGCTTTTACTTCAATTTTGGCGATGGCACCTTCCGGACCGACCACGTCATCACCAACGGTGGCTCGGTGCAGAATCCCGATAGCACTTTTAGCGATGTCACCCTGGGATATGGTGCGGGGTTCCAAAGTTTTGGCGGTGGACCAAGCGATCCTAGCAATCCCAACTCGAAGCTGAACACGCCCAACGGTGTGTCGCTTATGTCGTTAGGTGCGCCAGCCGCTTCGGTCGGGTTGAGCCTTGAAATCAAGAGCGTTGCTCTAACAAAAATCAATCCGGGCTCAATTCTCGCCCGGATCGATACGGCGAGTGGGATCACATTTCGGTTCGGCAGCGGTTTTACCTATGCTGGGGCCCCGACTTCCACGCAACCGCCAATCAACGTAAATGGCACCAACTATAACCCGGTAGCGACCGACCAGATTAGCCGGTTCGATGCAAGCGGTCAGACCAATCTGATTTTCAACGAGCGTATGCCAGATAGTTCGACGGAAATCAATCGATTCCTGATTCGCGGAGCACCGAGCCAGAACACGCTCAACGCGTCGAGTGCAATGGTTCAGGTACGTGCCCGGCTCTTGCAGCCGTTGACCAATGCGAACATTGCACAAAGTCTGACGATTTACGCACGGGACAAAACGGGCAATGACGACGCGGCGGGAAAAGGCGCCGATGAATGGGACTACAGTCTCGATCTGCACCAGTTCAATACTTCGACAATGACGACGATCTCGGTCCCGCTGTCGACGTTTACTCACAACGCCACCATTCCGCTGGGCTTCGCCAATGGCGGTAGCGGCAATTTGACGAACTTCGGCCTGTATGAGTTCGGCGGCTTCATTCCTGCGGGCGGCGGAATGTTGAAGCTCGAAATGGAGTACATGCAAATCACGACCACAGCGCCCGGCGTTCCGGGCGATTACAACGGCAACGGCGTTGTGGATATGGCCGATTACGTTTTGTGGCGTAACGGCGGTCCGTTGCAAAACGAAATAAACACACCGGGTGTTGTGGACGCCTCGGACTACACCGCGTGGCGACAGAATTTCGGTAACCATGCCGGAAGCGGTAGCTCATTAGGTGCTGCGGCTGCAGTGCCTGAGCCCGCGGCGTGGATGCTACTATCAGTTTCCATCGTTTTCTTTGGGGTAAGTCGACGCGTGAAGCATTAGTTCGCCGTGCGACTTCGATGGATGAAAGCTTACGGGTAACGATTATAGAGGGTTCGAATCATGTGCTGCTGTAAAAGCAAATCGCGTGGACGGCGATTCACGCGCGAAAGCGTTTGTGGGCCTCGCAGGAAGCGGACCGGAAGCGGCTTCACGCTCGTTGAACTGTTGGTGGTCATCGCGATCATTGGCATTTTGGTGGCACTCTTGTTGCCTGCAATCCAAGCGGCGCGAGAGGCAGCGCGGCGCGCCCAATGTGCAAACAACATGAAGAACATTGGGCTCGCGCTGTTGAACTACAACGACACGAAAAAGCTCCTCCCTCCCGCCACCCAGTTCCGACCCAGCAACAATATCTTTCCGGCGGTGGCCAATGGTCCAGGCGGCACCTGGGTTTGGCATATCATGCCTTACATTGAGGAGCAGCCGCTCTACGACAAGTTCGACAAAACGAAAACATGTAGTGACACTGCAAATGCGGATTTCGTCGCCACGGCTTTGCCTTGGCTGGTTTGCCCCAGCGATGGTGAGAAATACACTCCCAATGGAGTGGACCCGCCCCAAATGCATAACGACGGCGGAAGCGGCGTCATCAATCCCAAGTTTTCCCCTGTGATGGGACTGTGGTATCCGGTTTCGATTGGTCCAACTCACATGGACGCTTGTCCGTTCTGCGATGGTGCAGGTAGCACGGCCAACATGTGCTGTCAGGGACGCAGCTTCGGCGGAGAAAGAGTATCCTTGGCCAATGACCCAGCCGGGCCGATTGGCACGTTGCCGAGCTTCGCCGGCTTGTTCGGCAGATATGAGAAGGGAATCAAGATGTCAACAGCCACCGACGGGCTTACGCACGTCGTCATGGCTGGCGAAACAATTCCCGCGCAATGTCGATACATTTGCGCCCATTGCCCCAACTTCCCGTTCGCTTCCACAAATATTCCGCTCAACAAGTTTCTCAGATTTCCCGACACCATATCGACGTCCGGTACCGCGAATATACCGTTTGATCCCGAACACCCGGACTACGGCGGGTACGCCCAGTCCTGCGGCTACAAGAGCCATCATCCGGGCGGCGCACATTTGCTCATGGCGGATGGCAGCACACAGTTTATCAACGAGGCAATCGATTTCGATATTTACTACGTGCTCGGAGCGCGCAAGAGTGGGGCCGTCAAACAGCTCTCGAACTAAAGTCGATTCAACTACGGCGATAATTGCGATTTGCACATGCAGGAAACTGGAATTCATCGACAGCTTGGCCTGATCTTGATTGTCGTGCTTGTCGCATTTGGCATCGTCGGATGCGGAGGCTCGGGCAGGCCGAAGACCATTCCGATTACTGGCCTGGTGAAGATCGATGGCAAGGAACCTGGCGAAGCCGGCATGCTTTATTTTGTGCCGACCAAAGCGGCCGAGGGCTACGCGAAGCGTCCTGCCAACGGCAGCTTCAATAACCAAGGTAAGTACCGCATCATGAGCTGGGAGGTGGACGACGGGCTCGTCCCCGGCCACTACACGGTGACCCTCGTTCCCGGCGATCCTGCGAAATCCGCCATTCCCACGAAATACCGATCCAATACGACGAGCGGTCTGGAACTCGATGTAACGGCGGATCAGGGCAAAGTCGTATACGACATCGAAGTGCATACGAAGTAATTTCGGTCGCGGGTCGGCAAACTGGTTGCCTGGACCGAGGTCACCGCAGCTCCGAATCCCACCTTACGCTTAAGACGAACGCGATGCGACTCTGAAGATTCACCATGACGCGTCTGCGGCCACAGTTTTTTCTGGCGTGGATAACGACACTCGCGCTGGCTTCGTATGCCTCGTCGCAGACGATTACGGGCAGTAATCTTTCATCGCACTCTAGTGGCGGCGGCACCGGCAACTGGACGCTGAATGAAGACGGCTACGTCGGCACCTACTTCTCGCTTGCGGCTCCTGGATCCGTGACGCTGACAGCGAACGCCTCGGGAACAACGACTGACGGTGTCCAACCGCACATGAATATCGTCGTCGCCGATACGAAGGCAGGCTTCGACGTTGGCAGCAGCTCTACCGATTACTCGCACACGTTCAACCTGCCGGCCGGAACGTATTTCGTGCGGACCGAATTCAACAACGATGTGTCGACGGCCGATCGCCAACTGACGATCGGTAGCTTGACCGTATCAGGTGCAACGGTGAGCAACACGACGACCACGGCGACGAATGACGCCAACGCGCTTGCCGCGGCGGACACGTACATCGCGAATTACCGCCAGGGTCCGGCCAAGATCGCTCTCTCCGGATTGCCAGCGGGCGCACAAGTCCAAGTCAAAATGGTACGCAACGCATTTAACTTCGGCACCTACGTGCAAGGGCTTGATGCGAGCACGTTTCTCGCGCCGGTCGCGCCCGGCGATACGACGTCGACCGCTTATCATTATCAAAACTTCGTTAGCAGCCACTTCAACATCGTAGTGCCGTCGAACATGGGGAAGTGGGACTCGACTGAAGCAACACAAAACGTTCCAACGATGGGAAATGTCGACACCATTCTCAACTATGCTCAGTCGCACAATCTCGACGTGCGGATGCATAATCTCATTTGGGGTGCGCAGCAGCCAACCTGGGTAAATACGCTGCTTACAAATGCTCAGTCGTCAAACCCGGCTGTGTCTGGCCCGGCAAAAACCAGCTTGATGACCGCGATCTCGAATCGAATCGCGTACTACGTCGGCGACGGCGATGCAGACACACACGATGGCGACCGTTCGCAGCACTATCAAGAACTTGATGTGCTGAATGAGATGCTTCGCAATCAAACCTATTACAAAGTATTCGGCTACAGCGGCATCGCGCAAATTCACAAGATGGTGCAGGATGCCGTCGTCGCCGCCGGCGCGAATACGCGGTTGTACACCAACGAATACAATGTGCTGCAAAATTCGAATGACCCGTTCACCACCACGGTGCAGGACCCGTACGCCAATTGGTATCGCCGGGAAGTCGAGTCGGTCAACAGTGCTGGTTTCGGGCAAGTCGTCAACGGAATTGGCGTGCAGTACAACATCGACGCACGGACCTCGGGCACGCAGGTGCACAGCGCCGCGCGCGTGGCACAAGTGATGAACAATCTCTCGGTGACCGGTTTGCCCATTACGCTCACCGAGTTTGCGATTCAACCTACGACCAACGGTGTGACCACGACCGCGGCACGCTCGTCGCAACTGTACAACGAGTCGCTTCGGCTTCTCTACGGCACGCCTCAAGCGACGTCGTTCTTGATTTGGGAGCCCTGGCCACCGGCGGCGAGCGACAATACTACGCTTGTCGACTCGAATTGGAATCTGACGCAATCCGGCCAGGCCGTGGTGAATCTGCTGAACTCGTGGACTACCCCGACCCAAAACCTTACCGTCGGCGCCGACGGCAGCATTAACTTCAACGGGTACTACGGCGATTACGAGCTTTCGGTCGGCGGCCACACCGTACCGCTTTCGCTCATGAAGGGCACCTCGGCGTATTCGATTCCCGTGGCGCCGGGAGACTATAACGGTGATGGGACGGTCGACGCCGCAGACTACACGGTGTGGCGCCACACACTTGGCTCGACAAGTGATCTGCGCGCGGACGGCAACGGCGACCTCGTAGTCGATGACGCCGATTTCAGCGTCTGGCGGTCTGCGTTTGGCAGCACTTACGTTTTCGGAGGCGGTGCATCCCTGCGCGCGGAGGTGCCGGAGCCGGCATCGCTGTGCCAATTCTTTTTTGTAAGCCTTGCCTGCGCTTTCAAAGTGCTTACGCGTTCACGTATTCGTGCGTAGCAGCGCTAGATGCGACGCCGCTTACGAAGCTTGGCGTTTCGGTTTCCAAAGAAAGCGGTCGACTCCCGTTTATGTTTCGCTGAAATCGATTTGCACAGGCCGAACACGAAAACCGCGCGACTTGACGCCGTCAAATAATAGTCCGATTAGAAGCCAAACGCCGCCGCCGATCATTGCTGGCATTGGCAGGCTCAGCCAGATTGCCACGCAAAATAAGAAGCCTAGTCCCGGGAGCAACAAATCGGCGACGACGCTTGGTGTGCCGCCACGGCGGCGAAAAAAATGCTCGCGGATTGTGGCCAAATTAACACCCATGAAGGCTACGAGCGCACCAAAAATTAATACCGTGGCGGCGAGTTCAAAATCGACGAACGGAAGCATCAACAGCGTAAGCCCTGCGATCAACAACACGTTGAAGTTAGGAATACGGGTTCTTGGGCTCAGATGCCCGAAAAACGCGCTGGGCAGAACGTTCTCCCGCCCCATGCCATACAGCAAACGCGCGGCGCCCGCCTGCCCAGCCAATCCGGTGCCCAAACAAGCTATTACCAAAACCCATCCCATTGCCTGGAACAGCCAAGCGCCTCCGACTCGTTGGGTTACATCTAGGAAGGCTGTTTCCGGGTTGGTGAACGTCGTATAGTCGGGCCATGCAAGTTGTGCCAGATAAACTTCAATCGTGCTGAACACGCCGGTAAGAAAACAAACCAATACCACGGCGATGGGCACGCTTCGTTTCGGACTGTGGACCTCTTCGGCCAGGGTGGTTACTCCATCGAAGCCAATGTACGTTAGCGCTGCCACGGACGTAGCCGTACCGATTGCCCGAAGTTCAAACTTGCCAGGAGTGTAAAAGGGCTCGTAGGAAAAAAGGCCGCCCACGCCGCCGGTCTGGATCAAGTATTTAATCGCAAGTCCCAGATAGGCCACGATGACCAGGGTCATCACGGCGAGCAAAACCATGTTCGCGCGGGCAGTGGCGGAGATTCCGCGGAGATTGAGCACCGTAATGATCGCCACGAATGTCGCGGCCCAAACCGCATAGGGAACGCCGGGGAACACTCGCTCCAAAGTAAGCGCGCAGTAGGCGGTGTTGACCAGCGGAATTAGGAGATAGCCGAGAAACATGGCCCAGCCGGCCACAAAACCGACATGCGCGCCCAGCCCCCGGCTGACATAGGTGTAAGCCGAGCCGGCCGACGGATACAGCGAGGCCATCCGCCCAAAGCTGAAAGCCGTCAGCATCATGGCAATCATTCCGATAACGATGGTCGCCGAAACTTGGCCATGCGACTTTTCTTGAGCCAGCCCGAAAATTCCCACCGGCGCGATCGGCTGGATCAACACGATGCCGAAGAATACGAGATCCCTGACTGTCAGCAGCCGCTTCAAACGCGGTTGATCAGCGGCGGCTAGCGTGCCGTTTGGTGATGTCGATGAGGGCACGCGAATCCTTCACGTTGTCGCTGTGGTCGTCGGCAAGGAGTACGCTCGACCGGTTTTCGCAGAGGCGTACGCTTTTTCAATTAAGGTCATCATCCGCAGCGAGTTTCCGACGCCGTTGATATCCGGCGCCTGGCGGCGAAGAACACAATCGGCGAAGTAGCTGCACTCGGCCGTGTAGGGATTGATCTTTGGGAAAGCAATCCGCTCGAACTTCCGCGGGGCGTCCTTTGATTGCTTGGCATCGTAGCCTTTAGTGCCCATACCAAGTAACGCCTCGACTTTTCCACCGCTACTTTGACCGATGGTTCCTTCGGCGAGAACAGCGCCGGTCGAGCCGTAAATCTCCAGCCGCGAGCGACTCGCCGCGTCGGGTATGCAAAAGAAACAGTCGACGGTCGCTTGGGCTCCCGATTGAAATTCCAAGAGCGTCGTAGAGGCATCTTCAACTTTGTAGCCTTGGACTAGATTGCCCGCGAGGGCGGTGATCCTGCGGATCGGCCCGGCGAAGTATTCGGTCAAGTCATAGAGATGCGACGCCATGTCGATCATCGCCCCGCCGCCGTTCTTCGGGTCTTGCCGCCAGGCACCCGCGATCTTGGGATACCAGCACGACAACTGCGCCCGCAGGTAGACGATTCGCCCGAGCTTTTCCTGGTCAATCAGTTCCTTGATTTTCGCGTGAGCCCCATGAAACTTCATCATGTAGCCTTCTTGGAGCAAGACGCCTCGCTTCCGGCAGACGGCTGCAACTTTCCGAGCCTCGTCCAAAGTACGCGTCAGCGGTTTTTCGCACAGAATGTGTTTGCCTGCCTCCGCGCACAGCACGATCTGCCGCGCATGATGTTGGACCGGCGACGCAATGTAAACCGCTTCCACATTTGGGTCCGCCAGCAACTCTTCCTCGCGGCGATAGGCCCTTGGAACGTTGAATTCTTTGGCGATCTGTTCCGGGTCGCTCGGATTCATCACCGACACCAGACGGCAGTTCTTCGCCTTGAGCATGCCGGGAATCGTGCGGCGGCGCGCAATTCCTCCTGCGCCAATCACGCCGATGTTGACTTTGGCGTTCGACATGACGCGCTCCTTCACGAATAGGCTTTGATGACCTTAACCAACCCGCTGGCGATCTGTCTCATATCTGCCTCGCTGAACGTGGGAAAAGCGAAGCAAGTGAATGTGTGCGATTCATGCCACACCGAGTTGGGCACGTCCACACTGCCATAATCAGCGCTCTGGGGATCCGTGTATTCCTTCGATCCAAAGGGAAATCCCGAATCGCCGAAACCGTGATGTTCTGTGAATGCTCGCTCGGTGTGGCACTGCGGCCAAAACACTTTCCAGCAAGGGCACCCTTCAGCCGCCGCGGCAGTGACGAATTGCTGGATGTCGCATTGCATGTTCTCAATGTCCAACGAAAATGCGCAAACATACCAGCCGTTTTGGCGCTCGGGAGTATCGATAGGCAAATACTTCACTTGCGGCAACCCACTCAGGGCATCCACGAGAATGCGGCCGTTGCGCCGTCGTGCCGGCATGTTCCAAGTATCCATTCGATCGAGTTCCGCCAGACCGATGGCCGACTGCATTTCGGTCATTCGATAATTCCACCCCACGCGGTTGTGGATATAAGGTAACTTTTGCTCCATAGCCAGCAGGTTTAGCCGCTCTTTTACGTCGTAACCGTGATCGCGAAAGCTTCGCGCTTCCCAAGCGAGGTTTTCGTCGTCGGTGGTGACCATGCCCCCCTCGCCGCCGGTGGTAAATGTCTTGTTTTGACAGAAGCTCGCCGCCGCCATGTGCCCCAGCGTGCCGGTCTTCTTGCCTTTGTACGTTCCGCCAAACGCCTCGGCATTATCCTCAATCACGTACAGCTGGTGTTTTTTTGCGAAGGCGTTGATCTTATCCATATCACAGACGTTGCCATAAAGATGCACAGGGATAATGGCTTTCGTGCGACGCGATACCAACTTCTCCGCCGATTCGACGCTAATGCAATGGTCGTCGAGGTTCACATCGGCAAATCGTGGAATCGCGCCGGCTTGCACTACTGAGAAACTGGTCGCGATAAAAGTGTAGCTAGGTACGATCACTTCATCACCAGGGCCAATTCCCAAAGCAGCAAGACAAACGTGCAGTGCCGCCGTGCCAGTAGCCGTGCTAACGGCATGCTTACTCCCCTGCCATTCGGCGAATCGCTTTTCAAACGCCATTCCATTGGGGCCGGTCCAGTAGTTCACCTTCCCCGACCGCAATACGTTCTCCACGGCACGAATGGCGGCATCATCAAACTGTGGCCAACCTGCCAGTGTATTCGTCACAGATCTCGACCCGCCGTCGATTGCCAATTTGGCTAACGCATTTGCAACGGTTGCCATAAGGTTAACTCCTGCGGAGCTTTCAAACGCTCGTCATTAGTATATTGAGCGCCTGCTCATGCACGCGCTTACGTGGCGATTGTACCATGACCAAATTTTTTGGTCATGGCACAGCAAAACCGCGGCAGGTGGCCGTTCCGCAGATAATTGCGACATCGGAAAACCTTACCACCGTTTCATTTGTTCAGAAACGCCCGTCATCATCCCCATTGCTCCGGCTAAGTGCGATGCGGGGTGTCGACGCAGCATAGAATGAACGTTAAATAGTTGCTATTCTGTGCATTCTCGATTTGAATTGCATTCTCGCGCCGCCGTCTGTCAGGTGGAACTTGCTCCCGCAAAATAGCGAAATAATTGTCGTCTCTGGGCTGCCGCGTTCGGGGACGTCACTGATGATGCAAATGCTCAAGCGCGGCGGGATGGAGGTGCTGACTGACAGCTTGCGGGCAGCCGATGCCGACAACCCGCGCGGCTACCTGGAGTACGAGCCGGTCAAAAAACTGAAGCACGATAAGAGCTGGTTGCCAACGGCGCGCGGCAAAGCCATCAAAGTCATTTCACAGCTTGTGATGGAATTGCCATCGAGCGAGAACTACGCGGTAATATGGATGGACCGAAACCTTGAAGAGGTGTTGGCGTCGCAAGGCAAGATGCTCGAACGCTTAGGGCGGCCAGGGGCGGATCTCCAAATCCTCAGGGGCGGCTTTCGTCATCACTTGGTGCAGATCGAGGCATGGTTAACTAGCCGCACAAATATTCGCAGGCTATCGGTGCCGTACGCAGAAGTAATCGCGGCGCCGGAATTTCAAGCAGCGCGCATCAACGCGTTTCTAGGTTCAAGATTGAACACGGCCGAAATGTGTTCAGCAGTGGATCCAGCACTCTATCGGAACCGCCAGGACGCCTAGTAAGCGTCGCCTGGAATGTAGTCCCCGGCGTTGATCGACGAGAGTGCCCAAAAAGTCACATCGTCGATGTCTTTGTTTAAGCTATGCAGCGAGCCATCCACAAAGCAGAACTGCACGATATCGCCGGAATGAAGCGAGCCGTAATAGGACCACTTGGTAAAGTACTGCGTGCCGTTTTTATTCTCGGAATCTGCCGATACGTGTAGGCCTATCGCCGTTGGAAGAGTTCCCCAACCAATCCAGGCATTCGTATTGACGACTCCGCTGAAGGTGCCGTTCTGGTCGTTGATCGCCATTCCGTAACTGCCCGGCGCTTCGCCAAACATTAGCGTATGCGATGTTCCATCGGTTACTTTACCGAGCTTAGTCTTCGAGCGCACGCTGAATGGCCCAACCAGCTGCGTGTCACAGATGTATTTAATACCGTTGATTTTGTAAACCAAACCGGGGCCAACCTGTCCCCACACCCCGGAATTTCCCAAATAATGAGTTACGCCAAGTTCCGAAGCGTCGGCGACCGTAAAGGCGTCGTTAAAAAGGCGCAAAAAGCCGCCGCCACCTAACACGCCGAAGATTTTATCCATTATTTTTGATTGCGCACGCTCCGCCGGAAAAGTGGGGCATTGCAACACTTCAAGTTGCGTCTGTGCAGCTTCCCAAGTGACACGCTTACTAGGATCGTTAAACTGCGCGTCGTATTGGTCAACGCCAACCTTAAAATTTTGAGTGAGTTGATCGTACACAGAGCTAGCTTCCATATATGGGAGCAAATAGACAAAGACTCCGGTCAGTTGCTGCGGATTACCTTCGTAGTCGGTATCATTGTCCGGGGCTGACCACGTGTCCTTAGAGCCGAGGTAACCTGGAGGCAATCGCTTGTTGGCGGACTCATAGTTCAGAGCGGCGATTCCGATCTGCCGCAGGTGATTGCTGCACGATGTGCGGCGCGCCGATTCGCGCGCAGCCTGGACGGCGGGAAGCAGCAACGCGACCAGGATACCAATTATCGCAATAACAACCAGCAGCTCGACAAGCGTAAAACCTTGAGAATCGCGCGCACGCAACGCCTGACGATTATCGCGCCGAGCAGATAGATAGCGTTTGATTTTGTGCATTGTTTGACCGTTGTCTTCCGAGTGTCGCTCTGCATTCGACCAGCCTGGGCCGAAAACTTTGTCGAGAACAGAGTTATCCTGGTTTCTGAGATGGCGTCGCGAGTTGCGGATCGCGCGATTTAATCCTTGCTCCCGGCGGCGGCGGCGGGAGCGGATGCTTGGACGGTATGATTTTGGGATGCGAATCGCCACAGCCCGCCTGTAACGACAAGAGAACTACGAATGCTAGGGCTTTTCGCCAAAAGAGTGCGCGGACAGACCGAGCGCGGTGAATTTGCGTTGGCTGCTGTTGGAGATTTACCAGCATCGAAAGCATTTGCCATTGGAGGTCGCCGCCCGACCGAATGCGATGTTCAGCCTAGAATTCTCGGGCGCAATTGTCAATATTCGTAAGCTTTCTTGAGTTATGCTCGGAGTCCTTTCGCGCGCATATCGGCCTCCATCGCTTTCACCGACGCGCCAAGATTTCGATAAACGATTGCGAGTGTCTTGTGCGCAGCCTTCAATCGAGGCGCCTGCTTCACGCATAGCTCCAAAGCTTCGGCCGCGCCTTGGTAGTCGCCCAATGCTAGGAGCGCTTTGCCGATAACGAAATGAACGCGTGGAAAAAAATGAACAAGCTCTGCGGCAACGAGCGCGTGCTCCAGCGCCGCCTGTGGTTCACCAAGCTCTAACCGAGCCCGAGCCAGTCCGGCATAAGCAACGGGAGTTTCGTTGTCTATCTCGAGCGCCCTCTCGAAGGCGGCAATCGCGAGATCATACTTTTTGACTTCTAAATAGACTTCACCAAGCTTGTTTTGCAATCCGGGCAATCGCTGCTCGCTTTTGGCTACTTTCTCCAAGTGTGAAAGAGCCGAATCCCATTTTTTTTCCGCGATGTCGAGCGCCCCGAACATCATGTGCATCCGGGGCTCGCTACATCCCTTTGCAGCTAGTGCTTCGAGCGTCGCCCTTGCACCGGGACCATCGTCCATTCCTATCAGGCAGTTAGCCCGCACGATTTGCACGGCAGGCTCAAAACGAATTTCGTCGGAAAGTCCGTCCAGCACCTGCACGGCGGCGGGAAAGTCTGCGGCGTCGACCAACGACTGCGCGCGATTTAATTCGTTCGCGGTAATCGTTTGATTGATTGTTTTCTGAACATCCTCGCCTGGCGGATCAACATAACCAAGCGCGACAAGCTGCTCCATCACGGCTCGCGATTCGGCCGGATCGACGCGCATTTCGGCCGAGTGCATCCCGCTATCGCCTTCAAATTCCTCCCAAGACTCGATGCGGCTAAGCGGCGTCGGATTACTAAGCACTTCGGCCAAAACCCGGCCCGGCATGTCGTACGCCGCTGGGAGACCGAGCAGTTGGAGAACCGTCGGCGCAATGTCCAGAATACTCGCGCCGTAAACACGTGTGCCCGCGTTGAAACCAGGGCCCTGCCCGGCAAATATGCCAAACGGGCGATGCCAATCGACGGGCCCTGCCTTGCCCGATCGTGGGTCGGGTCGCAGATGGTTGTTGTAATAACCGTGGTCAGACATCAAGATTACCGCGGTATCGTGGCCCGCTAGAGCCAACAGGCGTTCCAACATCATGTCGTGAAAGCGATAGATGCCGACCATGCAATGTTGATAGGCGTCGAAATCCGCTTGCGATACCTGATCCATCTTTGGCGGATGAAACTCCATGAACTCGTGGCCGAAGCGGTCGATTCCCTCGTAGTAAATCGCCGTCAAATCCCATTGAGTGTTGGCCATCAAGTGAGTTGCCACGGCGTGAATCGTAGCCGTTTGCGCGAGCATATGTTGCAACTTGCCGAGACGATTCGTTTCCTGCTCGATCAATTGGGCTGCTGTCGGCACAAATGGCAAGAGTGCGGTCGCGTCCATTTCGCCTGGCAGCACCCGAAACTCGGCTAACTCGTCGGCCAGGTCCGTTGGATGAACACAATGGTTCGGCAGAGTCGAGACACGCCCGTTTTCGACGTTGAATTGCTCGAACTGGTTCGACACCATAACACCACGAATTGGCTCCGCCGGGTGCGATGCATACCAACCAACGACGTTCGATTGCAGTCCGCATTGCGTGAGGATATTCCAAACGGCTTTGCATTTGCGACTTGTGCCGGCGACGGGCCGAATTCCGGTGCCATCGGGCGTTGGCTCGGTGAAACCATACACGCCATGCGCGCTCGCACGCTTTCCGGTAGCAATCGAGTTCCACAGAATAGGCGAGAGAATTGGCCGCGTGGTCGCGATATTTCCCCAGGCGCCTTTTTCAAGGAGGCCCCGGGTCGTGGGCATAAGACCTTGGTCGATGAGTGGCTGGATCATCTGCCAGTCGGCTGCGTCCCAACCAATGAGCAGCACGCGGGCGGGCGAACCAGGTTCTTGCCGACGCTTCGGCAGCATTAGGATTTCCCTCGCCGGACGCGACGCAGCAAACCTAAGCCAACTGAACCGGCCGCAAAAAGACCCAACGTCAACGGCTCGGGAACCGAGTTCGCGCTGACCGCCGCCCCGCTCCCAGACGACGTTTCGCCGAAATTCGCTCGCCAAGCAGTGTAGTCCGAGGCATCCACAGTACCTATCGAGTTGACTTCGTTTTGCAACGGTCCGCCGTTGCGCCATAAAACATAGTCTGCCATGTCGACGACGCCATTGCCGTTGTAATCACCGGCGACACCGACCGTACCGACATCGCCAGCCAGAATGCCAACGCCTCCTACGGTTTGATACGCCCAATCGTGAATGACAAACGTTCCCGCGGCGTTGTTGACGCTGACGCGAACCCAGCCGTAAAAGAGGTCCGAGCCGTTCTTTATTCGGAAATCCAACCCGATATAGGCGTTGTCTACATTCGTGAATTGGGCGTTAGGATTCTCATTGATGCTGGGGTTGCCGAGAGCCATCGAGCCGTAGAAGGTGGGGCCAACGGTAGTAGCATCGATCGTGTCGCCGGCATGGAGGGCTTTTACGTAATACAAATTGTTGGTCTGAAATCCTACGATCTGACCCGGGAAAAAACTGACTGTCGCTCCCTGATAATTGATGCCGTTCGTGTAAGCATAATTCTTAAGGCGAATGTCGGTGTTCGCGTCTCCATCGAGATTGAGGTCTTGAGAACTGCCTTGATTGATCGCAAGATCCTGGATGCCGGAATACGATATCGCGGCCGTCGCATCCGATTTCGAAATCCCGACCGACGCTGCCCCCGCCGCCAGTGTGTACGCGAGCCGACGCTTCGAAAAAACATTCTGGTTGCGATTGAGTGGCTGAGTTTGGCTCACAATTGGCTCCTCTCGATTGCCAGCGCGCGAAGCAGGCGGCGCGATTTTGGCGTCGAGTCGCACCGCCTGCGATGCAATTAATCCGCGTTGACGCACGGTGCGTGGCTACGCTTGTTCCACAGCGCGGCGCTTGCGACGAAGGGCGGTAACGCCTAACGCGCCCGCGGCCATCAAACCAAGTGTGCCCGGCTCGGGAATAGCACCAGCGAGAATGCCAGCGCCAGGCACGCTCTCGTACGCCCAGTCCTTGATAAGGAAGTGATTCGTCGCGTTCGTCACATCGACACGTACCCACCCGTAGTACGTGTTGGGCCCGGCTGGAAAGCTCAGGCCGACGTACTTGTCCGTAGCATTATTGAACTGGGCGTTGGGATTGTTAGCACCGTAGGCCATAGAGCCAAAAAAGCTCGATCCCAAAGTTGAGCTGCTAATCGGAGCACCAGCCGTCAACGCCGTTATGTAGGCATTACCGGACGAAAAGCCGACAAACTTTCCTGGCGCGAAGTTGACAGTTCCGCCTTGATAGGGGCCCCCTCCAAAAATATAGTTCTTGAAAGTAACGTCGTTTTGCGCATCCCCGTTGATGTCGATCGCCTGCGAGAAGCCCGAGCCGATTGAAATATTCTTCGGTCCCGAGTAAACAATCGCGGCACTCGCGTCCGTCGAAACGCCGGCGACAGCAGCCCCAGCAGCGATCGAGTACGCCACGCGACGGCGTCCGGATGTTTTACGAATAGAAGTGGAATGGTCACCGCTTGAATCGACGGTCATTGGCGAGTCTCCGAAACTAGGTGCAAGTTTGTAATTGGATGATCAGTCACAAAGAGATACTGATCCGGAACCCGCCTGAGAGTGCCGGCATGACGCCGACTTGCTTCCAATCAGCAACCCGAGTATAGAAACCGCTTGCATTCAAGTCAATAAATTCCCAAAAAATCAGGGCGAAAAATGGGCCTGGCGTTGACTTCAATAACAACGCAATCTCCCCCTGCGATAGCGGGGTACGCAGCCCCGCATCGGCGCGAAAGACGCACCCACTTCGACCACTTGTCTCGTGGCTGAGTTGTGGAATTCAGGAACACCCAACCGGAGGTGGGGGGAGTGCGAGCGCCGAAACTGACAACCATACCAGCCTGAGTTACAATAGCGGAGCGACGGCGGCATTTTCTTACTTCAATGATCTCACGCATGCGATTGTTTTGCTCGCCGATCTTGTGTTTCGCTGTCGCCTTCTGTGTCGGTCGACTTTGCTCGGCCGGCGTCGGGCGTGATGACATTGTCGCCGGAAACGACAACTGCGTCGTGTGTCAAACGATGGCGGCGCAACCTTGGTACCCGGGTGTCGGCCAAGTGACTTGGAACGAAAGCGGTTTCTCCAACTCAGCTTCCGCGACGTACATCGGTGGCGGCTGGCTGCTCACCGCAGCTCATGTTGCCGACGGAACTAATTTCACCGGAGCTGGGATTTCAAATTTCAAGTTCCTCCTGGCTGGAAGTACATACACGGCCAACGCCAACTTCGTCGGAAATTTTTTCGTCGCCCCAGGCTGGCAGACGTCAAACCGAGATCTGAACGCGGGGCAAGATATTGGACTCGTCAGACTAACGACTTCGCCAAACGTGCTGCCGGCGAATCTGTACGCGCAAAGCGACGAACTGGGCCGTGAAGGCACAATCATCGGCTACGGATACGGCGGGCGCGGGTCAAATGGCTACAACTCGTCCACACCCGACTTGAAGCGCGCTGGCAACAATATGCTGGACGTTTACGGCGGCGCCACGAACGTTACGACGTACTCGAGCAATCTTGTTTTTACTGACTTTGACAATCCGAACTCGTCAGCGGACAGTTCTTGGGGAAGTTCAACGCCGCTGCCCTACGAGTTTCTTTCGACACTCGGAGATAGCGGCGGCGGTTTGTTTGTAAATGTCGATGGAATCGACTATCTCGCAGGGGTCGATTCCGTTGGAACATCCGTCGACGGAAATACTAACTCTGACTACGGCGACATGGCCGGCTTTACACGCGTCTCCCAATTCATTCCGTGGATTCAAAGCATTACTGGACTATCACTAACCCAGAACGCTCCGGTCCTGCCCGGTGACTACAACGGGGACGGCTCTGTCGATGCCGGCGACTACGTTGTTTGGCGGCATTCGTTGGGGCAGGTTGGCGTCGGGCTGTCCGCCGACGGCGATCATGACAACTCGGTCAGCGACGGCGACTATAACGTTTGGCGATCCCACTTCGGCACCGCAAGCGGACAAGGCAGCACACTCTCTAGCTACGCAATTCCAGAGCCGTCGAGTGCAGTGCTAATGACTGCCAGTGCGATGTTGCTCCTCGTCGCCCGACGAGTAGCGTAGAAGTAGCGCCGCGATCGCGGTGTAGAGTCAGCATGTTGCGGAAAAACCGCGTCTTGCGGAGATACGTACTACCACAAGCCCCAAGAAAACAATGCGCCGTCGGCTGCCCTCATGAAACGACCTCTTTTGGCTTGTCGCGCGGCTCAATGCCGCGTTCGAGGATTGCGATGGCCTGACGAAGATAGTCCGAGTCGTTGATTCGGCTACCGAAGCGATCGGCGAGAACCTCATGTCTTTCCAGCCAAAAATATACGAGGCCCATGAGCATGATGCTCAGGTGCTCTGGAGAAACGTCCCGCCGAACTAAGCCTCGCTTTTGGGAGAGCGTGATTCTGCGAGTCAGCATATCCAGGACGGCGGGTTCGCCGGGCCACGCCTGATGGTCGCCTTCCAGTCGAGTTCGCGCGGCGAGTCGAAGCATCATCGGGTTGCCCCCGATATATTTCATGAGACGCCGCATTTCGGCGCGAATGTTCAGCGGCCGATTTGCCGTCTTGGCGGCGTTCGGAAATCGACGCGCGTAGTCTTCGACGAGCCTGCGTTTAACGGCAGCGTACAGGTCGTTTTTGCTGCCGAAGTGGTGGTGTATAAGCGGGTGGGATACTCCGGAGAGCTGCGAAATGTCCCGCATCGATGTAGCGGCAAACCCCTGCTCGGCGAATAGCCGCTCGGCGGCGCAAAGCACGGTGTTACGCGTGCCTTCCGAGTCACGAATTCGTTCGTCCGCCATGTTAGAATTGGCCAAATTTGGGCATCATGAGTTGGTCAAATAAACCTAGCATTTCAGGACTGAGTTTTCAAGAAAATGTGCTATTTCCCGGCGAATGGGCTGATCTATAATTGACCAACCGGTAAATTAAACTAAGTTTTGAGGAGAGGCGTTCTAGTCGACATGATGAAGCAATCCTTCACTGCCGTTTCACTGGTCATCGTGTTGGGCGCGGTGGCTGGCATGGTATTGCCCGGCTGTTCGAAGCAATCAACAACAGCGGGCGTTAAACCTGCGCCGACCGTCGTCGTCGTAAGTAGTCCGCTCGAACAAAAAGTCACCGACTACGCCGTGTTCACAGGGCGGACGGAAGCCGTTAAGTCCGTTGAAGTTCGCGCGCGGGTTGACGGATACTTGATCCGGATGCCCTTCAAGGAAGGCGCAGACGTAAAAAAGGGTGATCTACTCTTCGAGATCGATCCGCGCCCCTATCAAGCAACTTACGACCAGGCCGACGCCCAAGTCGCTCTCTGTAGAGCCCGGTTGACGCAGGCCAATGCCGATTTCTCGCGGACGACCGACCTATCCAAAACGCCGGGTGCGATCAGCAAGCAAGATGTCGATCGCTATGCTGCTCTAAAAGGCGAAGCCGCGGCCCAACTGCAAGCCGCCGAAGCAACTGCCGCGTCGGCCCAGCTGAATCTAGAGTTCACCAAGGTTGTCTCGCCAATCGACGGCATGGTGAGTCGGTACTACGTGACCGAGGGCAATCTTGTGCAGTCCGGGCAAATGGGCGGCGGCACGTTGCTTACGAAAGTCGTTTCGATCCATCCAATGTACGTGACTTTTCACGTCGATGAGCAAACGCTGCTCTACGCTCGCCGCTTAATTCGAGAAGGCAAGGCCAAGTCCGCACGCGACTCAGAGATAACGATCGAGCTAGGCCTTTCGGATAGCGACGCATTTCCCTATCACGGCGTGATTAACTTCGTCGACAATCAAATCGACCCAAAGACGGGCACCCTGTTAGTTCGCGGTGTGTTTCCAAACCAAGACAGAATTCTTTCACCTGGGCTGATGGCACGCGTGCGCGTACCAATTGGCAATCCACACGACGCCCTGCTCGTAACGGAGCGCGCTATTGAAACCGACCAAGGCCAAAAAATTCTTTATGTGGTGAACGCGAAAAATGAAGTCGTGTCGCGTCCTATCAAAGTGGGCGCACTCCACTCGGGTTTGCGAGTAATCGAAAGTGGCATCACCGCCGACGACCGAGTGATTGTCAATGGTTTGCAGCGCGTGCGGCCGGGTGTGCTCGTTGACCCAAAGATGGGCGAAATGCCCGCCGGCGGTTCTGACTCGAATCTTGCCGACGCTGCGACGAAAGCGGCAATGCCGGCCACCGAGTCGACCTCCCCTGCCGTCGCGACGACACCCGGCGCATCGAACAAGTGAGCATTGCCCTAAGAGACGACTGACTATGCTCGCGCGGTTTTTCATCGATCGGCCCGTTCTGGCGTGGGTCATCTCCATCGTCATTGTTTTGATGGGGCTGATCGCAGCCGCCCTTTTGCCTATCGCCCAGTATCCCGCGATCACGCCCCCGGTGGTGCGCGTGACGGCCAACTACCCGGGGGCCAATGCGCAAGTCGTTGCCGATACGGTTGCGGCGCCGATTGAGCAGCAAATCAACGGCGTCGAGAACATGTTGTACATGTCGTCGCAGAGTAGCAACGACGGCTCGTACCAGCTGGATGTCACGTTCGACCTGGGGACCGATCTCAACACCGCCCAAGTGCTCGTGCAGAATCGCGTAGCACTCGCGCAGCCGGTGCTGCCAGATGTGGTCAAAGTGTCCGGTGTGAGCGTGAAGAAACGGTCGCCGGACATTCTTCTGATCGTGAATCTCTATTCAGACATCGATCCGGAAACGCACCAGCCATATTTTTCACCGCTCTACATGAGCAACTACGCCACAATCCAGCTCCTCGATCAGCTCGCGCGTTTGAAGGGCGTAGGCGATGTATTCACGTTCGGCGGGCAGGACTACAGCATGCGAGTCTGGCTCGATCCGAACGAGTTAGCTTCGCGAAATCTCTCGGCCAGCGATGTCGTCAACGTGCTGCGCGAGCAAAACGTGCAAGTGGCGGCCGGCCAAATCGGCCAAGCGCCCGTGCCGAAGGGCCAGAATTTCCAATACACCATGAGCACTCTCGGTCGGCTTATCGAACCAGAGCAGTTTGGAAACATCATTCTGGCCACCGGTGAGGACGGCAAGGTTACCTACCTCAAAGACGTGGCCCGATTGGAATTGGGCGCCAAGAATCAAGACCAACGGCTCACGCTCGATACGAAGCCTTCGGTCGGGCTCGCGATCTTTCAGCTTCCAGGCTCAAACGCGCTCGACACCGGGGACCAAATCAAAGCCAAGATGCAAGAGCTCGAGAAACGCTTCCCGCGCGGGCTCAAGTACGGCATCGCATACGACACGACGCCGTTCATCAACGAATCGGTGCGCGAGGTATTCAAGTCACTGCGCGATGCGGTGATCCTCGTTGCCATCGTCGTGCTCCTATTCCTTCAAGACTGGAAGGCCCTGCTCCTGCCCGTGATCGATGTGGGAGTCTCCCTTATCGGCACGTTCGCCGTCATGGCAATGTTGGGCTTTTCTCTCAATAACCTCACAATGTTTGGCTTGGTGCTCGCGATCGGCATCGTCGTCGATGACGCGATCGTCGTGCTCGAAAACATCGAGCGCTGGCTGGAAAAGGGGTTACCTGTCCGCGATGCAACGATCCACGCGATGAACGAAATCACCGGGCCAATCCTCGCGATTACGCTCGTGCTGAGTTCCGTGTTTTTGCCGAGCGCATTCTTAGGCGGCATCACAGGTCAGTTCTTCCGGCAATTCGCACTTACGATCTCGGCGTCGATGATCATTTCCGCAATCAATGCGATGACCATGACACCGGCCCGCGCCGCGTCGATTTTTGCCGGCCGAAAACCGGGGCACCATGGGGACGACGGCAAGGAAGCACTGCCATGGTGGTTCTTCGCGATCGTCGGCGGTGCGGTCTCGATGTGGCTTCTAAAATCGATGTTCGCCGCCAAACTCGGTCTACCCGTTGAGGGTGAATCGGACGAAGTCATTCGTCTCACGTTGTTAGAAACGATTCGAAACTATTTCATCCAAGTGCTGCTATTCGTACCGGGTGCCGTCGCGGGCGGAATCGTCGGAAAGATCATCATCAGGCCGGTGAATTGGTTTCTCGGAGGGATTTTCAAGGCGTTCAATTGGGTTTTCGATCGCGCCACCGATGTCTTTGGCCGACTCGTCGGTTGGAGCTTGCGATTAAGCTTCATCGTGCTCCTCCTCTATGTGGGCCTCATTGGGCTCACGGGTTTCGGCTTCACGCGGGTACCCACTGGTTTCATTCCCTCGCAGGACAAAGGCCGGCTCATCTGCAACGTTCAACTGCCCGATGCGGCCTCGCTCGATCGAACGTACGACGTCATGGGCCACTTGGAGAAAATTGCGCTCGATACGCCTGGCATCGCACATACGTTATCCAACACCGGCCGATCGTTTGTTTTGAATGCCATCGGTTCGAACCTGGGCTCGATGTTCATCACACTGAAGCCATTCGACGAACGCCGCGGCCCCGGCATGAGTGCCGACGAAATTGCCGCCAAATTGCGTGCCCGTATTCAGCAAGAAGTGCTTGAGGCAAAGGTTGGCGTGTTCGGCGCTCCGGCCGTTGACGGCCTGGGGAATGCCGGCGGCTTCAAGCTGATGGTCGAGACGATCGGAGACGTGAATTTTTCGCAGCTTCAGGGCCAAGCCGATAATCTTGCCGAAAAAGGCAATCAGATCCCCGGCATCATGGGTATGGCCGATGGCTTCCGAGCGAGCACCCCGCAACTGTTCGTAGATGTCGATCGCGTCCAGTGCAAGACGCTCGGCGTCTCACTGAACGACGTATTTGCAACACTGCAAGTCTACCTGGGTGGGTTCTACGTTAACGACTTCAACCGTTTTGGCCGCACATGGCAAGTCAATGTGCAGGCCGATGCACCCTTCCGCATCAACAGCGAAACCGTTAAGCAGCTCCAAGTGCGCAGTTCAAATGGCGAAGTGATCCCGCTCGGGACGCTAGCGAAAGTCCGCGATACGGTCGGTCCCCTCGTGGTGACCCGTTACAACATGTTTCCAGCCGCCACGATCACCGGTGGTTCACTTCCGGGCGTCAGTAGCGGCTATGTTTTGAACTCAGTTGGCAATCTGGCTAATAACGAATTGCCTCGTACGATGACTTACGAATGGACTGAGCTGGCCTACTTGCAAAAGCTCTCCAGCGAGGTCCAGTCGTTTCGCGATCTCCAGCAAAACCCGTTTAGCGCCTTCGCTCTGGGCGTCATTCTAGTGTTTTTCGTGCTGGCCGGCTTGTACGAAAGCTGGTCGCTGCCGATGGCCGTGATTCTTGTTGTGCCTATGTGCTTGTCGAGCGCCTTAGCCGGCGTCGCTATGGCGAAGATGGATGTGAATATTTTCGTGCAAGTTGGGTTCGTCGTGCTCGTGGGGCTGGCGAGTAAGAACGCGATTCTCATCGTCGAATTTGCGCGCGACCGGCAAGCCGAAGGCGCAAGCCTCTACGACGCTGCGGTCGAGGCAGCCCGTGTGCGGTTGCGGCCGATTATCATGACGTCGTTCGCGTTCATCTTGGGCGTATTGCCACTCGTCGTGTCACACGGTGCCGGCGCCGAAATGCGACGCACATTAGGAACAGCCGTGTTCGCGGGCATGTTGGGCGTCACGATCTTCGGCATCTTTCTAACACCGGTGTTTTATTACATTGTCCGTAGAATTACGGGCCGACGCACGACGGCAAAGAGGTCACCTCTGCCTGAAAGCAGCTTGGACAATGTCACCGATCCAGCGCCAGCCTAGGCGTCCGACCCGCGACGTTTGCAGTGGGCTAGCAAAGTCCAGCTGAACGCCAATAAAACCAGAGTCACCGTCGCTGGCTCAGGCACTAAAGAGGTCGACAGCGCAGCGCCCGAAGCAATGAATGCCCCAAGATTGTCTCGCCACACGACGTAATCGGCCGCGTCGACGATGCCCAATCAGCGCAGCCGATGTCTGCATATCGCTTATGCAATATTCAGCGGCACAATACATTGCGGCCCTTGATACCGTGCAGGTCTCCGTCGCGAACTTCTCCGGGATCAGTGGGAACAACGGCGGCAATCCACAGGAACTTTCGAAGCTAACGTTCTTCGCCCATTACGCCGCTGGCCTTGGTACCAGCGCCTTGAGCGTGGCCCCAATTGATCCCAATGAAGACGGCCTCGTCTGGACCAACGACCCCGCCGAGGACGGATCACTCGCAATCACACGTTTGCAGGGCGATTACGATTTCAATGGCGTCGTCAATATGGGCGATTACGTCGTGTGGCGCAATAGCCGGGGTAGTTCGGTTCAGGCATTCACCGGCGCAGACGGCGATGGCAACGGCGTTGTCGACTCCGCGGACTGTACAGTCTGGCGAAATCACTTCGGTGAGACCTTCCCGGGCGCCGGATATGGCACGGCAATGGTGGCTGTGGCCTCTGGCAATGTGTCGCCCGCTTCACAGCCGATCGCGGATATGACAGTTGCAGTCCCAGCAATCGCCTCCCAAGCGGTCGAACAAATCGCGCCACTGACGAGTCTCCCGCACGACACGTTGAAGCATAGTGTCGGCCAATCGGTGCGCGACGAAGCGGTCATCAATCTCGTGAGATTGATGGCCCCGTCATGCTCGCAGCGTGCCAGCTGCCCATAATATGATCAACAGCGTTGATTCGCCGCATATGTGACCCCCCTAATGGGTGCAAGCGAGTGTCGTCACGGCACGGCGCGCTGAACCCCTACAAATCTTGAGTGGGGGGCCAAATTTTGCTTGACGACAACTAGGTCATCGCAGAAGGTAGAGGGGGAGCGGACATACCATCCGGGGGAACTCGGAGAAAAGGTTTGTCCGTGGCATAGGCGCCGCCGATTGGCGTAGCGCTAAGCCGAGCTTTTCGGTCACAAGCTCCAAGTCCTCCATTCGAAGCCTTTCTCTCGCGCCCCACGACGACATCTTTCGTCTCTACGTATTTGGATCAAGTTAAACAGGCATTAATACGATTGTTCTTGTTTCATTTTGAGGCACGCTAATGAATCGACTACTCTGTTGCGTTTTAATCGGTGTTGTTTTCGGGTTACGTGCGAATGCGCGAGCGGACGTCGTCATTAACGAATTTGTTTACGACGACGGAAGCACAGACGACCGGGAGTTTGTCGAGTTGTATAACAATGGTCTATCACCCGCTGGCATCGGCGGATGGACGTTGGGGGGCCAAGATCAAGTCGGCCCAAACTCGACGGTAACGATAACGGCTGGCGCCACAATCAATCCCGGCGGATTCTACGTCATCGGTCGAACCGGTGTTCCGAACGTGAACCAAATCGTTACCGCCGCAGGAGCGGCCGGCTTCTGGGAAAACGATTCGGAAACGCTCGAGCTTCGCAATGCGGGCGTGCTGCAAGACGCGGTGGTCTACGAGTCAAACAAAGGCAATACCTACCAGAATAATGGCGGACATGGCGTTTTGCCGGCCGATGTCGCCGCCCAGGTTGGACCTGGCATCTGGGGTAATAACCAATCTGTGGATCTTCCCGGCACGCCGCTTCTCTCCAGTGCGAGTCTGGCCCGCTACGTGGATGGGCGAGACACGAACAACAATGGCCGCGACTTCGGATTTCGTACAAGTACGCCGGGCGCACCAAACAGCCCAGTCACCGTAACGCAATATACTCCGCCCGATATTTCCTCTACGCCGGTTGGTACCGAGCTTCCGAATTTCGCTTACTGTTTTACGGCGCCTCACGTCATCGATCCGAGCATTGCCGATGCATACAATCCGAATCCAATTCCTCACGCGCCAAGCTCCGCGAATCGCGCGATCGTCGTTGGCGACTCCACAAGCGATGGCGGGAACGGCGTGAGCGCTAGCCAAACCTTCGCTACGAGCCAATCGAAGTTCGATCTTTACACCTACTTCGATACGCGCCCCTTACCAACGACGGCAACCAACGCCACCGTCCCCACCAATCAACTTCCGGGGTCGGAGATGACTATCTACGGCATCGGCGGTATCGATGGACTCGCGGGTCTTACCGATATCGGCGGCCACGTGGGTGTACCAGATACCGCGAACGGAAC
Organism: Planctomycetota bacterium; assembly: GCA_013286045.1. Lineage (GTDB taxonomy): Bacteria > Planctomycetota > Planctomycetia > Pirellulales > Lacipirellulaceae > JABDGM01. The sequence continues at coordinate 56,163 of JABDGM010000018.1, forward strand.
GACCGGCGTCGCGTGGGTATATGAAAAAGTTGGCCTGCCAAATCCCAACAATCCGATGGGCCCTGGCAACTTGCCTTCTGAAATGCTCTACCTCGTCGATGCGAAAGATGGCGGCGACGCAGGTCTAGGCGGCACACGGCCAATCGCTTGGAATGTGCTCGCCTCGATCGATTTGAGCAATTTCTCATCGAATTGGTTCCACCTGGGAATCAATATCGACGCACTCGGCAATGGTGTGGCCCAGTTCGGCAACCAGTTCTTTAACTTCGTAACCGCTCAGCAAGCTGGGGCATTTTCGGTCGCGTATTACAACAACATCGACAGCTTTTCGGTCCCCGACCGCATGTCGATTGCGCGACCCGCCACGTTTGCTGCGGTCCCAGAGCCTACGACAGCTGTACTCGGCCTTTTGCTAGCGGGTTCTCTTTCGATCTGTCGCCCGCGACGCAACAAATCTGAAATATGCAGATAGCCAATCGGTCGCGCACGGAATTCTAAGAGAACACAGCTTCTAATTCACCGACTGCAGCACCACTAATGGAGGGCACCAATCGCATGAAGCGTCAGCTATTCGCAGTCGTTTTAGCGTTTGCCGGTTTGGCTTCGTCCGATTGCGCCGCGGCGCTTGAGGGCGTCTACTTTTCCGGTTCGATCAATTTCGTCACGCCGAGGAATGATCCGTTCCAAGCGGGGTTCGTGGCCACAATGCCTGTGAGTGGTCACGCGCTGTACGACCCCGTCAGTCCACCGACCGATCCGGAGGATGGCTGCGTTTGCATGGGGTACCGGCAAAGCATCAACGATGGTTTTAGTGCAATGATCGGAGACACGTTGTTCCATGCGAGTGATTACGTCATCTATATCGAGAAGAAGGTCGCCAAGCCCCCAGAACCGGGCCACGAGGATTTAGGCAGCTACGATCAACTTCGGGTCACATTCTCGGGTGGCTTAGACCCAAGCCTCCCGTCTCCCATGTATATGAACGAAACGCCTTATCCGAATTCATACATGGACGTGGTTCTTGTCGCCGAGAGTGGCACATTCCCGGACGCATCATTACCCACTTCTTTAAACTTGTCGTTGTTCAGTTCCCAGGATAACACTCTCGACGAAAATGTTGGCGACTTCGGTCTGGATTGGAAAAACACGTCCCTGAGAGGTTTTACTGCAGGCGATGGTGACTACGACGAAAGTGGCGTTGTTAACTCGAGCGACTATGCGGCGTGGCGTAGTAACTTTGG
>JABDGM010000019.1 GCA_013286045.1 Planctomycetota bacterium
GGATGGCGTTTTGTGCGGAGCAGGGGATTCCGTTCGTGGCGGATTTCTCGCTGAATGCGGCGAATCAGTGGACGGTGGATTATTTGCGGTCGTGCGGTTCGGAGCGGGTGACGGTTTCTTACGATTTGAACCGGGACCAGTTGTTGGAACTGGTGGACGCGGTGCCGGCGAGGTGGTTGGAGGTGGTGATTCATCAGCACATGCCGATGTTCCATATGGAGCATTGTGTGTTTTGCGCGGTGCTTTCGCCGGGGACGAATAAGCACAACTGTGGCCGGCCTTGCGATGTGCATGCGGTGAAGCTGCGCGATCGTGTGGGGATGGAGCATGTGTTGCATGCGGATGTGGGGTGCCGCAACACGTTGTACAACGCGGTGCCGCAGAGCGCGGCGGAAGTGGTGCCGACGCTTGTCGCGCGCGGTCTGCGGGATTTTCGCGTAGAGTTGTTGTCGGAGAGTGCGGACGAGGCTCGGGCGATGATTCGGCTGTATGAAGATTTGCTCGCGGGGCGGGCGGATGGCAAGCAGGTGTGGCAGCGGCTGAAGGCTTCGAACCGGGTCGGAGTGACGCGGGGGACTCTTGAGGAGCGACGCAATCCGCTTGCGATCCTGTGATCTGGGGCCGTATTCCTATATAGGTGTAATATTGGAACACGGCGTTTCTGGCGACTTTGAAGTTAACTCCTTTGGCCGCAAGGCATTTTGGTTTTGAGTGGAGCGAAACTTCGGGCAACTCGATTTTTTCGTACAAAATTAGGGTCTGTGGGCGCACTCGTCGCGCTGGAAAGAGTTTGATAACAGGCATTTGTGCGCGACGGACAATGCAACAAGCTTCGAATTTTGTATTTCTGAGCGTCGCTGCGAGGGCGTTGGAATCCATAATTCGATTTCCGTCGCGCTAAGTCTGCACTTGATCGCGCGCGCAGCACTAGTCGTCGGTCGAAAGCCGTTGTTGTCTTGCGTTAGAGCGGGCGGCGTATGAGCGATCGTATCAAGTTTGATACGTTTGTACAGTAGTTTTTTGGCCACCATTAAAATGCTGCTGGAACGGTGGAAGAGACTGCAGAATGCACAATGTGAATTTAGGAGGTAGGCTAAGTCTCGGAATGATATTGCAAAATGCAAAAGTCACAATGCAAAATGTGAAATACAGGGCGGTGTATTGCTTACACCGGAGTCGGGCAGTCGGGCAGCTTCCGAGCTCGTGGAGCTCGGCTATAGGATAGTCGGCAGGGAGCAGGAAGCATGCAGGGCATCTTAGCGGCGGCAAGGCACGGGCGGAGAGACGAGCTGGGCGCGTGGATCGCAATCGGGATCGCGGGAGCGATCATCGGGGTGATCGTGGTTGCAGCGCTGATTAGCAAGCGGCTTCAGCGGAAACGGGCGGCTGCGATGGAACGGGTCGCGGGGGAACTCGGGCTCGAATATCGGCCGATCGGAAGCGATGGGGTGGTCGCGCAGCAGGGCAACTTCGAGTTGTTTTCGAAGGGGCGCGCGAAGAAGGTCTTCAACATGCTGCAGGGCGGCGGCGGTGAGCGGAGGTTGGCAATCTTCGACTATCTCTACACCACGGGCGGCGGCAAAAGCACGCACACTTGGAAAACGACGGTGTTTAGCGTGCGGTTCGACGGCTCGGAGATGCCGGCGTTCATGCTGCGACGGAAGCAACTGGGGGACGGGATCGCGAGCTGGTTCCGCGGGAAGGGGATTGAGTTCGCGGGCCGGCCGATGTTTTCGAAGCGGTATTTGTTGCGCGGGGAGAATGAGGAAGCGATTCGGGCGGTGTTCACGGAGCCGGTGGTTACTTACTTCGAAGAGAATCCTGGCTTGTTTGTTGAGGCGCTTGGGAACGCAATGATGATTTATCGGTTGGGGAAGAAGGTGCAGCCAGAGGGGGTCAGCGAGCTATTGGGACAGGGGTTGGAAGTGTTGGGGATGATGCACCCGGCGTGAAAACGCGGAGCATCAAGTCCACTCGGGTTACTTTGCTCCGGTTTGTTCAAAGAGCGAGTCGGCTTGTTTTCCCACTCGCTTCAGTAGTTGGTCGAGTTGCCGCAATTCTTGGCGCGAAAGTTCTGCGAAGATTTTGTCGATTGTCTCGGCGTGTGCCCGAAATATGGGCGTGATGACGGATTTGCCGCGCGGGGTCAGGGCTACGACGCGGACGCGCCGGTCTTCGGGGGACTCGGTGCGGGTGACGAAACCTTTCGCGAGAAGCCGGTCGACCGCGACGCTGATCGATCCAGGCGTCAGATTCACTTTTGGGCCGATGATGTTGACGGGCAATGGTCCTTTGTGAAGCAGAACTTCGAGAACGCGAAAGTCGGAATCGCCTAAGCCGGCTTGTTGGATTTCGGCCAGGGCGTATCGCGAAATAGATTGCATGGCCTTCATCATGACGAGCCAAGCATGCACTGCTGTCGAAGTGTCTTTCTTCATGGGAGCCGCCCAAAATTAGAGATAAGCCGCTACGGAGTTCAGTTAATTATACCATAATCAAGTATATTGATTTCAATACAATTGACCTCAATAGATATTGACGATACTATTGGCTAACGACGCGGATCGAATCGCGCGTGTTTAACCCGACGGGCGGGTTTCATACCAAAAGAGTTCAGGATAAAAGGAGGCTCTATGAAGATTGTTGCGACTATTGCGCGATATTTGCTCGCGCTCGTGTTCATTGTCTTTGGCTTGAACGGTTTTCTGCACTTTATTCCGCAGCCGCCGCCAGCATCGGAACTTGCCAAGCAGTACTTCACTGTTTTGTTTACATCGCACTACCTGGTGGCGGTTTTTGGGTTGCAATTGGTCGCCGGGGTGTTGTTTCTATTTCCGCGCACGACGCCGCTTGCGTTGACCGTGGCTGGGCCGTTGATCGTTAACATTCTGTTGTTCCATGGGCTGATGGATCCGGCCGGAATTGTGCCAGGTTTGGTCGTGACAGCGCTGTGGTTTGTGGTGTTTTGGCAGTTTCGTAGCGCTTTCTACGGAATCTTTTTCCCCGCCGCACAATCTGCTGGCGCTTAATGAGCTCGTTTGATGAGGGGGATGAAGTTAAGAATCTGCCCGTTTGGGTCACCTTGAGGGCAACCCACAAGATTGGAACAAGATATGACGAGTAAGCTCTTCGAACCGTTTCACCTCCAAGACCTGACGCTCTCGAACCGGATCGTGCTGGCTCCGATGACGCGGGGGCGGGCAGGAACCTCGCGCATACCGAACCGCTTGATGGCCGAGTACTACGCCCAACGCAGTGCGGCGGGGCTGCTCATTACGGAAGCGACCACCGTTTCGGACCAAGCGAACGGCTGGAACGAGACGCCCGGGATTTATACGGACGCGATGACTGAAGGGTGGAAGCGCACGACGGATGCTGTGCACGAAAAGGGTGGCGTTATCTTTTTGCAGCTCTGGCATACTGGTCGGGCCTCGCATAGTAGCTTCCACGGCGGCAATCTTGCCGTCGCTCCGTCGGCCATCAAGATCAACGAGCCGGAAATCTACACGCCGATTGGCAAGCAGCCGCACGAAGTGCCGCGCGCGTTGGAAACGGCTGAAGTGTCACGGATTGTGGATGATTACCGACGTGCCGCGGAGCGAGGGAAGCAGGCTGGCTTCGATGGTGTGGAAGTGCATAGCGCAAACGGATACTTGATCGACGAATTTCTGCAGTCGAAGACTAATCAGCGTACGGACAAATATGGCGGCAGCATCGAGAATCGTTATCGTTTTTTGAAGGAAGTGATCGAAGCGGTTGCGTCCGTCTGGCCAGCGCATCGGGTTGGAGCGCGGCTCTCGCCGAATGGGATGTACAACGATATGGGATCAGCAGATTTTCGCGAGCAGTTCACATACGTTGCGCGCGAACTCGATCGCTTCGGCTTGGCGTATCTGCATGTGCTCGATGGGCTGGCGTTCGGGTTTCATCAGCTCGGGGATCCGATGACATTAGCGGATTTCCGTTCGGTATTTCACGGCCCGCTGATGGGGAATTGCGGTTATGCGCAGGAAACTGCGGAGCGCGCGATCGACGAAGGACTTGCTGATTTGATTGCGTTCGGACGACCATTTATCAGCAACCCTGACCTTGTGGAGCGATTCAGGAACGGGTGGCCGCTCGCCGAGCCGGCGGCGATGTCCGACTGGTCTTCATCGACCGGAGCGAAAGGGTATACGGACTTCCCGGTGTATGCGGAGCCATCCAGTTCGGTTTAAGGCCTCTCGGCACGGGCCCGGCGCTGTGTTGCTGTTCTTTTCTGGGGCAGGATTTGCTTCGGAATTCGATTTGCCCTGTTTGGGGTGGCAAGTTACTGTAAAGACAGTCGTGGCGGAAGCGGGCCGCTGCGTCCTCATCATTGAAATTCTCCCATCGGAAGGCTGGACCCGAATGGCGAAGTTATTGCGATCTTCCGCGCGCCGCGCGGTTTCTCTTGCGCTCGCGATCGTTGGGCTGATTGCCGTGAACATCGAGCCAGCTGCGGCCGTGAACTTGGACTGGACTCGACAGCTTGGTACGAGTGCCCGAGAAGATAATTACGCTGTTTCTGCCGATGGGATCGGGAATGTTTATATTTCGGGATACACGCAAGGCGCTTTGCAAGGAAGCAACGTCGGCGCGCGGGATGCGTTTGTGGCCAAGTATGATTCGACGGGAACCAAATTGTGGACGAAACAACTTGGTACGACGGTCGACGATCGCGGATGGGGCGTTTCGGCGGACGGTCTCGGCAACGTGTACATGTCGGGAACGACGGGAGGAAGCTTGCAGGGGACGAATCTCGGCGGCACCGATGCGTTTCTGACTAAATACGACTCGAGCGGCGCGCTTCAGTGGACTCGGCAACTTGGCACGACGGTCGACGATGATTGCCGCAGCGTTTACGCGGATGGGGCCGGCAACGTGTACATTTCTGGGTTTACATCTGGAAGTATGCAAGGGTCTAATGCTGGTCTCACCGACGCATTTGTAACAAAGTACAACTCAGCCGGCGCTATGCAGTGGACACGGCAACTGGGCACCACCTCGACGGACTATAGTTACGGTGTTACGGCCGACGCATCTGGCAATGTTTACATCTCGGGAACCACGAGTGGGCACTTTCAAGGTTCTGGCGGCGTTACCGAAGACGCGTTTGTCGCCAAGTACAACTCGGCCGGTACGCTGCAATGGACGAGACAACTTGGCACGTCGACCACAGCCGACAGGAACTTCACTGTTTCCGTGGATACGCTCGGGCACGTCTTCATCTCCGGCGTGACGAACGGAGCTTTGGGCGGGCCGAATGCCGGCGGCTTCGACGCGTACGTTGCAGAGTACGATACAAGCGGTAACAAGCTGTGGACGAGGCAGTTCGGCACTTCGGGCGATGAAGATGTGCATTCGGTGACCACCGACAACCTCGGCAACGTCTATATTTCGGGAGTGACGCCAGGAAGTCTCGATGGAACCAATGCGGGCGGACAGGACGCCTTTGTCGCTAAGTATGATGAGAAAGCAAATCAGTTGTGGGTGCGGCAACTAGGTTCGTCGGCCGACGATGTGAGCACCGCGATCTCATCCGACCACATGGGTGGCGTTTACCTTTCGGGGATGACGACGGGCAACTTGGGTGGGACGAATGCGGGCAGTTATGACGTGTTTGTCGCCAAGTATTCGGACTTGCCACTCGTTGGCGACTACGACGGAGACGGTGCGGTGGACGCCAATGATTACCAAGTTTGGCGGGCAACATACGGAAGTAGCGGCAGTCAATTGGCTGCGGACGGCAACCAGGATGGAGTGGTCAACGCTGCCGATTACATCGTGTGGCGTGACCGGTACGTAGCAGCGGGAGCGGGCAGCGCTGTGGCGGTTCCCGAACCGTCGTCCGTTGTCCTGTTGATCTTGGGGTTTGTCGCCGCGGTGAAGAAACGGATTTAACGCCGTTGAAGAGTTCCCATTCCGGTTCGCGCTGAGTTCGCTCTTGTGGTGTCACGACCACGCTCTCAACCGCCGGCCAATGGGTGTCGCCCCTTCGGGGCTCGGAGCGGCCCGCTGCAGGTTGGGGGCACAGGTAGAGTAAAATGACGACATGCAGAATGTGAACATCGCGCCGATGAACGATGCAGATCTTGCTGAAGTCAGCAAGTTGTTGCGGAGTTGCTTCAATTGGCTGGCGGATCGGGAAGGATTCACGCCCGTGCAACGCGCATTTCTTACCGGTGAGCGATCGAGTGTGGAGACGGTGCGCGGGGAATCCAAATCGCGGCCGCACTTGGTGGCTCGCGATGAGGGCGGGACGCTGTTGGGGATGGCGGCCGTTTGCGGGAATGAGTTGGCGCGGCTGTATGTGGACCCGCGATTTCACGGGCAGCGTGTGGGGAGCAAGTTGTTCGCGGCGGCGGAAGGCATGATTCGAGAGGCGGGCTTTAGCGAGATGCGGGTAGGCGCGTTGGTCGAGAGTGCGGCGGCGTTCTACCGCGCGCGGGGGATGCACGAGGCGGGTCGCGAAATCTATGAGCCGGAGATCTTTTTGGGCCGCGAAGTAGTGTTGCTGGCGAAGGCGCTGTGAGCGGCTGGGGTGTTCGAATTCACTCGACGGGCAGCGCAGCTGTAGTCGCGAGCTTTTTTCCGAAGTCGGGTGGAATGCGCACCAAGGCGGCGACGATGAAGCCGGAAATCGTCGAGATGATCACCCATACGAAGAAGTGCTGATACCCCACTTGCTCTTGGAGCCAGCCGCTGAACATGCCCGGTAGCATCATGCCGAGGGCCATGAAGCCGGTGCAGATGGCGTAGTGGGAAGTTCTGTGTTCGCCTTGAGACACCATGATCATGAAGAGCGTGTAGGCGGTGAAGCCGAAGCCGAAGCCGAATTGTTCGAGGGCGACGGCGGCGCTGATGAGCGCCGGGTTTTCGGGTTTCACGTAGGCGAGGTATACGAACGCGAGATCGGGTAGGTGCATGCTGAGCACCATTGGCCAGAGCCAGAAGCGGAGACCTTGCTTGGAGATTGCGAGGCCGCCGAGAAGTCCGCCGCAGAGGAGGGCGGTGACGCCGATGGTGCCTTTGATGTAGCCGACGTCTGTGGTGTCCAGGCCGAGGCCGCCGTCTGCCGGAGTATCCAGGAGGAAAGGATAGACGAGTTTTAGGAGTTGAGCTTCGCCTAAGCGGTAGAAGAGCAGGAACGCGACGATGGCGACAATGTGATCTTTTTTGAAGAACTCGGCGAACACGTGAAAAAAGTCGCCGAGCAAGTTCTGGTCGCCGCGGCGGAGGCGTTTTGCGTCATCGATTGGGCGGGGCAAGATCAGCGAGTGATAGAGAAACAGCGCCAACATCACGCCTGCCACGACGAGCATTGCGACTTCCCAAGCCTGGTGTACCGAATCGAATCGTTTTTCGAGTTTGCCCGCGAGGATAACTAGCGCTCCTTCGCCGGCGATCATGGCAAGTCGATAGAACGTGGCGAGGACACCAGCGAAGGCGGCCTGCTCATGCTGTTTGAGGCCGAGCATGTAGAAACCGTCGGCGGCAACATCGTGCGTGGCGGAACTGAAAGCCATCAGCCAGAAGAGCGCCAGCGTGTATTGAAAGAAGCGCGGCACCGGAATGGCCAATGCGACCATGGCTAGCGCGGCGGCGATCGCGAACTGCATGGCCACGGTCCAGAGACGCTTGGTGCCCATGAGGTCGACGATCGGGCTCCACAGTGGCTTGATGACCCAGGGCAGGTAGAGCCAGCTGGTGTAGAGGGCGATTTCGGTGTTGGAGATGCCCAGTCGCTTGTACATGACGACCGAAACGGACATCACCAGGACGTAGGGGATTCCCTCGGCGAAGTAGAGCGTGGGGACCCAAGTCCAGGGGCTTTGCGTAGAAGTGGGCGACGGGTCGGGTTGCATGCTTTCGCCCATCGGCCGTTGAGCAAAGTAGAGAACGCTCGGGTGTGTTATCACCTACCAGGATAGAAATCTAGCCGACGGGCGGGGCTTTTGAAACGCCGTGGTGTTTCGGCTGTTCGGCGGGGCGGAAGGTGAATTTGCGGCATTTTTCTTGACTTGCGGCCGGAGAATCGATAGATTTGTAACTGTTTTGAAAAATGTTTCTCGGACTGCCGGCCCTTAGAATTGCCGGTAGTCATAGGGTTTGGTTGGGAAACGCGCTTATCTGTTTGGCGGTGCGGCGACTTCAAGCGCCGCATGTGATTCTAGTGGTCTGATCTCCTAGCGATTCCACGTCGCGACGGTTGGAAGGAGTGTCGGAATGAAGCGAAATGCGAGTTGGCGTAGACCGGGCTTCACGTTGGTTGAGCTGCTGGTCGTGATCGCGATTATAGGAATTTTGGTCGCGCTGTTGCTGCCCGCGATCCAGGCGGCGCGTGAGGCGAGTCGGCGGTCGTCGTGTATCAATAAGTTGCGGCAGCTTGGGTTGGCGTGCCATGAGTTTGAGTCCGCCTATAAGGTGTTTCCGACGGCGGGTGGCGATGTGAATCAGTTTTTTAGCGCCGCAGAACGAGCCAAGCCGATCTACGGATTTGAAAACTCAAGCTGGATGTACCAAATCCTTCCGTATATCGAAGAGAAATCGTTGTACGACTTGCGGAGAGGCGATGGCGGAACCAACACCGGATTTACGCTTACGGGCCTTTCGGAGAAGCAGGTTTCGTTGTTCAACTGCCCGTCGCGCAGCTCGCGCTTTGCCTTGAGTGGGACGGATGTCTATGCACTCAACGATTACGCCGGCGTGATGGCCAGTTGGAACGATCCGGATTGGAATGGATTTGAGTACAAGACGGACCAGCCGCCCCATGATAAGGAGCAAACGGTCGTGTGGACCGGGATCTTGGTAAAGGGTGGCCAGGTGAATACCACCACGGGCCAGACTTGGAAGTGGAGCGTCGGGTTTAAATCGATTCAGGATGGCGCTTCGCATACGATCTTGTTGGCCGAGAAGGCAGTGCAGACGGCGAATTATACGATCCCGAACACCAACGTTTGGCCATGGTGGGAGATGTACGGGTACTACACCGGTGCAGATTGGCCGGTGATGCGAATGTTTGGTGCGTTGACGCAGGGGACGTCGAGTCCCAATCCGGAAGTGCGGATGATGGGCGACAACGATAAGCGTACTGCAAACCCGCCGGCGGAATACGGGTTCGGCTCGGCGCACCCAGGCGTTGTGTGTGCCGTTTTTGGGGATGCGGGGACGCGTACGATTTCAATGAGTGCGGACTTGATCGTGCTTGATCAACTTGGGAAGCGATCGGATGGATCGAACCCGTCGCTGGATAGTTTGTAGCACGTCATCAAGGAAATCTCGGGGCGAGATCCGCAGAGGGTACCGGGCGGCTGATCGATCGGTGGGCGGATTTCGGACTTTTCTTCGTCAGGTGCCAGGCGTGCTGCAGATAAAACTAACGCGGTGGGGTGTTCTTGGCGGGTGTGTCGTCGCGGGATTAATTGTTGGTTGTAGCGGCAGCAGCGATCCGGACTCAGCGATTGCAAGCGTCAACAAGACGAACATCGAGCGGTTGGCGAATCTTTACTTTACGTATCAGTCGCTGCACGAATGGCATGGTCCGCCGGATGAATCGCAGTTCAAATCGTTTCTCCACGGATATAACGCGCACAAGCTGAGCCGGATTGGTGTTGACCCCAACGCGCTCGATCAGCTTTTCGTCAGCGAACGTGACGGCCAGCCATTCAAAATCCGCTACGGGGTGCAAGGGAGTTCGATGGGCTCGATGGCGCCTGTCATCTTTGAATCGGTTGGCAACGGCAAGGGGCGGATGGTTGGGTTCCTCAACATGGAGCAGCGTGAAGTCAACGAATCCGAATATAACACGCTGTGGTCGGAGAAAGTGTCGACCACGCCGCAGCGAGGAAACCGGTAGCGCTGCGCTCGATCATTCCTGCCGATGCGGTTTGCCCACTACAATGCGGGGGACGTGCCGATGGTAACGCCGCATGAGTTAGGAAGGCAGCGCTGTGGATCGGAAAATGCCGACGCCGTGGAAACCCACCAAGGCTCAGCTGCTGGCTGCGCACACGAAGCGTGTGCCGGATCTTGTCGCCAAAGATCTCATTGTGCTGTTCGCGGGGATCAATCCCGGGCTGTACACGGCGGCGATCGGGCGTCATTTTGGGCGGCCGGGCAACCGATTTTGGCCGGCGCTCGAGGCCGGGGGTTTTACGCCTCGGTTGTTCTCGCCATTTGAAAGCGATCGGCTGCTCGACCTTAACTACGGGATCACGAACGTCGTCGACCGGCCGACGGCGCGGGCGGATGAACTCACGAACGAGGAACTTCGCGCGGGGGGGAAGCGCCTCGCAGCCAAGGTAAAGCGGTGGCGGCCGACGGTTGTCGCTTTTGTTGGTATTGGTCCGTATCGGATCATTTCTGGCGTGAAGGACGCGCGGGTGGGGCTGCAAAAGGATCTTTTTGGCGGTAGTTATGCCTGGGTATTGCCGAACCCGAGCGGGCTTAATGCGCACTATCAGCCGGCGGCGCTGGCGGAGCTTTTCGGAGAGCTGCGGCGGTGGGCGACGCGACAACACCGACGCGACGAAAAAAAGCGATCGAATTCTCCAGGATGATCACATAGCACTGTATCGCTGGTTTGAAAATGCAAAGTGAGTGACAATCGACGGGCGGGGGTCTATCGAAGGAGTGAATCATGCTGACTGGCGATGACCTGCGCTTTACGAAGTTAACTCTCGACAATGGAACTGGCGAAATGCCAGCGCTTGGCTTTGGCACGCTCATTCCCGATCCGGTCGCGACGCGAGCCGCGACGAAGGCGGCGCTGGAAGCAGGATTTCGCGTGCTCGATACGGCAGAGCGCTACCGGACCGAAAAAGAGGTCGGGGAAGCGATGCAGGAAGTATTTAAGGAGGGAAAGATTCGGCGGGAGGACGTGTTTGTTATCACCAAGCTTTGGAATACGAATCACCGTCCGGAGCGGGTCAAGCCGGCGTTCGAGGCGAGTCTGCGGAAACTGCAGCTGGATTTTGTTGATCTCTATCTCATTCACACTCCGTTCGCTTTTCAGCCGGGTGAGGAGCAGGACCCCAGAGATGCAAGCGGCCACGTGATTTACGACAAAGGGGTGACGTTGCTGGATACCTGGCGCGCGCTGGAAGAGCTGGTCGACGAAGGTAGGTGCAAGGCCATCGGATTATCCGACGTCGATTTGGAACAGACGAAAGAAATCTTTGATGCGGCGAGGAACAAGCCTGCGGTGGTGCATGTGGAATCGCATCCGTATCTACCCGAGTGGGAACTTGTGAACTATTGCAAAGCGAACGGAATCGTGTTCCAGGCTTTCGCGGCGTTGGGACATAGCAGCAAGCCCAACCTGTTGGAGGATCCAGTCGTCACCGCGATCGCGAGTCGCGTCGACAAAACGCCGGCTCAAGTTTTGCTCGCGTGGGCGATTCAGCGCGGGACGGCATTGCTAACCACGTCGAAGACGCCGAGCCGTATCAAAGAAAACTTTGATGTATCGGCCATTCCAGAGGATGCCGTGCGGGAGATTAGCGAAGGAATCGACCAGCGGATCCGGTTCAACGCCGTTGTGAAGACGGGCGTTCCTGGATTCATCCCTCGCGACTAGTGATGCCGAAGCGGGCGACGTCGCGGTAATTGTCGCGCAGGGAATCGTGCTGGTATCATGGCGCGATGCGATCTTTCTTGCTAAGTGTCATCGTTCTTGCGCTGGTTGTTACGGCGCGAGCGCAAACGTCCACCTCGGCGTTGCCGGGGAAGCAGTGGCACGCCACGACGCCGGAGGACGCGGGATGGGACCTCGACCAGACTGGGAAGGTCAATGACTACCTAAAAGAGATGGGCGTTACGTCGTTCATGCTGATTCAGCATGGGCTTGTCGTGGAGCAAGGCGGCGATGTCGCCGCCCGGACGGAATTGCACTCTTGTCGCAAAAGCTTTCTTTCGGCATTGATCGGGATTGCGGCGAACAAGCAGATTCATTTGGGCGATACGCTTGCGAAGCTTGGCGTCGATGACAATCCGCCATCTCTCACGGCGGAAGAGAAGCGCGCGACCGTGCGCGATCTGCTGGAGGCGCGGAGTGGGATTTACCACCCGGCAGCTTACGAGACCAGCGGTATGAAGGCAGGACGGCCGGAGCGCGGCAGCCATCCGCCGGGGACATTTTGGTACTACAACAATTGGGACTTCAATGCGCTGGGCGGCATTTATGAGAAAGCAACGCGTCAATCGATCTATGATGCGCTTGCGACCGAGATTGCCACGCCGATCGGGATGCAAGATTATCGCGCGAAGGACGGGAAGTATGTGAAGGAGGCGTCATCGCGTTTTCCCGCGTACACGATCAAGATGTCGGCCCGCGATTTCGCGCGGTTCGCGATGTTGTATTTGCACGGTGGGAACTGGAATGGGACGCAGGTGGTGCCGGCGGGTTGGGTGGCTGCGAGTGTCCATCCGTACTCTGATGCCAACTCTGGCGGGTATGGCTATCTGTGGTGGACAGGCGATTCGGCGACGCCGGGCCGGCACGCGAAGTATCCGTTTCCTCCAGGTAGCTTTTGGCTGGAGGGGCATCTGGGGCAGTACGCCGTTGTTGTGCCGTCGCTCGATTTGATTGTTGTTACGCGTGTCGATGAGAACAGCACTGACGCGGTTGTGAGCAAGGCGCAAGTATCGAAGCTGATGCGATACGTGGTTAAGGCGGCTGCGCACTGATGTAGTAAGCGGCTGGCGCTGCCGATTCTTTGAGGTGGCACGAGGGTTGCATCGGGATGGCGACCACGCGTTTGCACCCGCCATCACCCATCTGTCGAAATCTAGTGACTCGCCAGCCATCTAAAACGAAGGAAGGCGGGTCAGTATCGCGGCGAAGCGTTGTCGGGCTGAACACCGCGAATTTTTTTCTGGCGGAGATCACCGGCGTCGTGATGCCCTTCTTGGGGGCATTCTTGAAGGAGCAGAAATGGGGTGAGACGGCGATCGGCGTGACGCTGGCAGTGGCAGGGCTAGGCGTGTTTTTAGTGCAGACGCCGGCGGGCTGCATTGTCGATCGTGTGAAAAGCCGGCGAGCGCTGTTGGCCGGGGCCTCGCTCGTGCTGGGCGTGTGTTACGCACTGCTGCCGTTGGTTCCGGCAACGCCAGTTTGCATTGATCCGCTCCTATTCACTGCGGGTGGGGCGCAGGCGTTTTTTGTGCCGCTGCTGGGGGCACTGGCACTCGCGCTCGTCGGGCATGAGCGACTGCATCGCACGATGGGGAGCAATCAATCGTGGAATCATGCCGGGAACTTGGTCTCGGCATTGTTGGCGATTGCAATCGTTGGGCGGTTCGCGGTGACATCGATATTCTTCGCGGTGGGGATTGTGTCGCTAGTCGCTGCGGCGAGTGTGTTTGTGATTCGACAGGAAGATTTGCGAGAGGAGGCAGCTTCCGGGAAAAGCGCAGCCGGTGAGAAGAAGCCGATGGAGATTCGCCAGCTGCTGCGCGATTGGCGAGTTTGGGTGCTGATTGTATCGACGGCGTTGTTTCATTTGGCGAACGCGCCGGTGATGCCGTTTTTGGGCGCGTACATCAAGAAGCTTGATGGCAGCGACGTGCAAGTGGCGATGGTGGTGCTCGTGGCGCAGGCGGTCATGATCCCGGTTGCGATTGCGGCGGGAGTTTTGAGCGAACGGTGGGGGCGGAAGTGGGTGTTTGCGATTGGGTTCATAGCGCTGCCGATGCGGATATTTTTGTATTCGCTGACGCAGGATCCTTGGATGTTGGTTGCGCTGCAGGCGCTGGACGGAATTGGAGCGGGCATTTATGGGGTGGTGGTCGTGGTGATGTGCGCTGATCTGACTCGCGAATCGGGCGGATTTAACACGCTCTCGGGAATGATCGCGACGGCGCTTGCGGTGGGTGGAGTGGTAGGGCCACTTGGTGCAGGGCGGCTCGCCGAGACGTTGGGTTACAATGGATTCTTTTATGTGTTCGCGGGAATCGCGACGGTGGCGGCGGCGATCTTTGTGGTGTTCATGCCGGAGACTGCACCAGGGCGTGCGAAATAGTTTCGCACGAATTGTGCACCGTTTGTGCTCTTGTGTGGGGACGGGCGAGTGCCAATGATGGATTCGGCGATGTTGCTCAGAGAAGTTGGCCGAGCGATCGCTATCCCGCCTACGACTCTTTTTTGATCCGCGAGTTTCCGCGGACTACTTTCTGTGAGAGTTTACCGATGCGAATTTCGTTTGGTTTATTCGCGGTTTGCGTTTTAGTCGCCGTAGTGCATTGCACATCAGCCGCCGAGCATGCGGGGAACGTGTTCGTGGCGGGGGACGAAATAAGTGTTCCGCTGCCAGCGAAGTGGGCAGGGTGGCGAGCGATTGATATCGACGGCAAGGAAGTAGCGCAGAGCGCAGAGGCGGCGGAAAAGGCGGTGCTCGGAAAGTTGCCGATTGGTTACTTCGAAGTGTTGGAGAAGGGCGGCCCCGGCAAAGTCATGGCAGGTGTCGTGGCGAAGAATGAGGCGACGGAGGATACGCCGATTGCGCTCGACACGGGGATTTCTTGGTTTTACGCGGATCCGCAGCAGATTCGTGATGCGTGCACGTTGTGCCGGTTGGCGGGTGTGAAGTGGATTCGCGATCGCTTGAGCTGGCCGGAGATGGAACCAGAACGCGGTAAGTTCGCGGAGGAGACGCGCTACGAGAAGGCGATGCGGCTGGAGCATGAGGCGGGGCTTAAGATTTTGCAGGTGAATCATGCGTCGCCACCGTGGGCTGCGAAAGTTGGCGCACATTTTCCGGACGACTTGCGCGATGTGTATGACTTCTACCACGGCTTGGCAAAGCGGTGGAACGGGTTGGCGGACGCGATCGAGCCGTGGAATGAGCCGGATATCGAGTTGTTTGGAGGTCACACGGGATGCGAGATTGCTTCGTTTCAGAAGGCCGCTTATTTAGGGCTGAAGGCGGGCGATCCGAAGGTGCCGGTGTGCGAGGCGGTGTTCGCGATCGATCGGCCGGAGACGCTCGACGAGTTCGGCGAGAACAAGGTCTATCCGTACTTTGATATTTATGATTTGCATCATTACGTTGGATTGGACGCGTATCCGCGCGCGTATGGGCGGCATCGGGCGGTGAGCGGTGGGCGGCCGATGTGGACGAGCGAATTCAACCTGATGGTGAATTGGGCGGATGCGAAAACGCAGGAGCCTTCGGAGGAGGATTTGCGGGTGCAAGGTTATCGGGTGTCGAAGGTGTTTGCGACGGCGCTTAACGAGCGGGCAGATAAGTTGTTCTATTTCATTCTTGGGCATTACGTTGAGCGGACATTGCAATACGGCTTGGTGCATACGGACCTGACGCCGCGGCCGGCGTATATTGCGTTCGCGGCGGTGGGGCGGTTTTTCAATGGGGCGAAGCCGTTGGGTAGTGTGAAGCTGGGCGATGACAAACTTAAGGGGTATGTGTTTGAGACGCAGGTTGATGGCAAGAAGCGCGAAACATTAGTTGCGTGGAGCGAGACGAAACCCACGACAGTTGAGATTCGGCCGGCGGAGAAAGCTTATGACTATTTGGGTCGCGAGCTAGGTTCGGCGAAAAAGGCGGAGCTGACGCGATCGCCGATCTTTTTTGTACTTCCGAGCGGCGGTTCTCAGAAATTGAATGTCGATCCGCCGCCCGCTAAGGCGAAAAAGTTGGAAGGAAAGCCGGGGTCGGTCGTTTTACAGCTGCTTGGCCATTCGGATTTCAAGCAAAGCGCATTTGTTCTGGACGACTCGAAGAAAATGCAGCTCGTGGCGTACAATTTCGGCGAACAGGCGGCGCGTGGTGTGGTACGCGTTCGAGGAGGGAAGACTGAGACGGGCGAGCTTGAAATTGCGCCGGGCGATCGCGTGACGCGCGAGATCACCGTCGATGGGCCCGGCGAAGTGAGCGTGACTTTTGACTCTGGCAAGTCGGAGCACGCGATCGTATCGTCGCGAATTGTGCGAGCCGCATCTCAGTGAACTTCGTGAGCCGGCCGCGATGCTCTGCCTCGCTCCGCATTTCAACTCAACTTTAGCAGCGCGACGAATTCCAATCCTGTTGCCAGGAATTCGCCGATCGCGTCGGGCTTCACTCGTTTGCCGAGTCGATACAGGACGAGCATTTGTGTGTCACCCTCGGCGCTCAGGCTAGGATTGCGATAGAAAAAATCGATTACGGGCTCGGTGAACAGCGCGCGAATCGCAGCGACGTCTTTGCCGCGCAAAACGTAACGCTGCCGAAACTCCGGATAGCCTGGGATCTCGATATCCTTGTCGCGAAACCATCTGGAAACGGTGTCGTTTATCCGCTTCTTGCGTAGGAAGAAGTAAGGAAGCGTCGCGTCGGCCAGGCTGAAGCTGAGGACCGTCGTGTGCCACTGCATTTTGCCTTCTGAGTGGCCAGTCGTGTAATCGTAGTCGAAGATTGCGATCTGGCGATTGTCGCTCCCTCCTTGCAGCACGTTAAGAGCTTTTCGATGACGGCCACGGGAGAAGAGGCCGAAGCAACTGTGTTTCGCAAGGAGGCCATTGCTGCCGAGCGGTTGGAATTCCAAGCCGAGTGAGGCCGCGATCGGCGGTAGGGCTTCAGTCCGTTTACGTTGCAGACGCTTGCGGTACAAAATAGTACCGATTGCGAAAGCAATGGTGCCGAAAAAAACGATGCCTGCAATCCACGCGACCATTGGATCGTCGTGATGGCGTCGCACGACTGCTAACAAACTAAGCATGGGAAGGTTCATGCCGAGATTCCTAACATTGGGTGGGCGTTGATTCGGCCCAGCCGCATTCGACTAAAGGCGGCTCGGCGAAAGCCCGCTCTTCCAGGGAATTAGCCCAACCCGCGATACTCGCTGTGGTCGTGTGAACGCACTTTGCCGCGTAAGCTCCGATACACCCCATAAGTGTAGGTTACAACAAACGGCATGCTAAACGCGAATTGTCCGTGACACGAAGGCAATCACTTGTACGTCGCGCAAATCGGAACGACTCTTAGCCTGTGGAATTTCAATGGCCGGTTCAAATTGGATGCCGGAAGATTGAATTCGCGACTAATTCCGTTGGGAGCTTTTTTGTTGATATGAAGGTCGCTGTTGCCGGTGTCTATACGTCCCGCCGCACCGGGACTGCCGTTTACTCTGGCTCGGTTGCTGCGGTAGATTGCTGGCACTTATGGTGCGCCGGGAGCGGTGCGCCTCGGCACCAAGTGATCTACGTGAGGAGCTGCTATGAAACGGAATATCGGCCTGTTGGCATTTGTGGCGATTGTTTTGGTGGTCAGTCAATGGCGTTGGCTTGCCGCGCAAGTGGTGCCGGAAGAAACGGCGATCGTTTCTCCGACGTACGTTGCGGTTCCGGCGCGGCAGCAGGAAGTAATCACGGAAGCTCCGTCGCCTCAGTATGTGTGGGTCTCGGGGCAGTGGGAACGGACACCAAGTAGTTGGAGCTGGGCGGCGGGGCATTGGGTGCAGCCGCCGTTTAGTAATGCGTACTGGGTGCCTGGGTACTGGAGGCACAACTCGGGGCATTTCGTTTGGCAGTCGGCGCATTGGGCGGCCGCGGCACAAGGAGTCGTGGTCCAAAAGCCGGTGACGATTCCCCCTGTGTACGCCGAAGTGCAACCGGCGGCGCCCGCGAATGTGACGAATGTTGTGTGGCAGCCCGGTTATTGGGACTGGCGTGGAACTTGGGTGTGGGTCGCGGGTGAGTACGTGCAAACGACGACGCCGAAAGCTACGTGGGTGCCAGGCGCTTGGGATAGTACAGTGGCCGGGACATGGCGGTGGAATCCGGCGAACTGGGCACTGTCCTGATCGGACAGGCTTCTAAATTCAAGAAATACGCGACGCCAACATTGCGGTGAATACTTTCGCTTCGAAATCGCATCGTGGCGTTTCGGCGGGTGGTCTTCGAACCGCTATTGATTCGTACGTGACGCGGGTATCATGGAGTCATGGCGATTTCAGAACGTACTGCATCGCGGTTGCCAAGTTTTCTGCAATGGACGGGCACGGGGCGCGCGCTGGTGTTTGTGCTTTCGGCGACGTCGATTTGGTGCCTGCTGGCCGAGATGTATCACTTTCTGGACATGCAGACGTTTTTCTATACGATTCTGCTGCCGGCCACGACTGCCTTGTACGGGATTGCCATTCTCGATCGCTTCCGCGGCGATGGGCGACTGTGGCGTGCCGTGGTGATTGGCACGCTTGGAGGATTGGTTGGCGCGGTGGCGTACGACATCTTTCGGTTGCCGTTCGTCTTTTCAGACGCGTGGGGGCTGGGGCGGTTTGGTATTCCGCAGATGCCGTTGTTCAAAGTCTTTCCGCGGTTTGGCGCGATGTTGCTCGGTCAGCCGATCGAACAGCCAAGCTACTCGCTCGCGGCGAATCTTTTTGGGTGGGCCTATCACTTCTCGAATGGGGCCACGTTTGGCGTAATGTTTGTGGCCATGTATGCCGGCGCACGCGAGGCGTATGGGCAGGCTGTTGGTAAGCCGGCGGGGGCGATCTTTTGGGCTATGCTGCTGGCGGCGGGCATCGAGGCGTGCCTGCTTGTGTCTCCATACGCGGCGTTTTTCGGGATCGCGATTACGCCGCGATTCGTAGTGGTCACGCTCACGGCTCATCTTATTTTTGGCGTCGGCTTGGGTGTGTATTACGCATGGCAGGCGTCCCGGTGGCGGTTGGCGGCACCTGTGGCGGCGTGAAGTAGCATGGACTTCTCGCATCAACTGCCGATCGTTCAGCCGGAAAAAACGGGGGCGACGGATGACACGGTGATCGACCCTGTTTGTGGCATGCAGGTCGATAAAGCGACCGCGAAGCACAAGCATACTCACAGTGGCACGACGTATTATTTTTGCTGCCAGTCGTGCGAGAAGAAATTCGCGGCCGATCCGGAGCATTACCTAAGCGGTAAGAGCGCGGTTCATCACGAACATTCGCACGGCGGTCAGTTACAATCGATCAGCAAAATCGCGACATACACTTGCCCAATGCATCCCGAAGTGCGGCAAGCGGGGCCCGGAAGTTGCCCGAAATGCGGGATGGCGCTCGAGCCGGAATCTCCTGAACTTGCGGCGGAGCGTGTCGAATATACGTGCCCGATGCATCCAGAGGTTGTGCAGGACGGGCCTGGGACGTGTCCGAAGTGTGGGATGGCGCTCGAACCGCGGACGGTGACGGCGGAAATTGAGAATCCCGAACTCGTCGATATGACACGGCGACTGTGGGTTAGTGCGATTCTTTCTGCGCCGC
Source organism: Planctomycetota bacterium (assembly GCA_013286045.1). Taxonomy (GTDB): domain Bacteria; phylum Planctomycetota; class Planctomycetia; order Pirellulales; family Lacipirellulaceae; genus JABDGM01. Next base: position 19,261 of record JABDGM010000019.1, read on the forward strand.
TGCTGGTGATCGCGATGGGGTCGATGGTGGCGGGCATCCACGAATGGCTTGGTGGTCGCACACTTGCATTTGTCGAGTTCGCGCTCGCTACGCCAGTCGTACTCTGGGGCGGTTGGCCGTTCTTTGTGCGGATGTGGCAGTCGATCGTGAATCGATACCCCAATATGTTCACGTTGATCGGCATCGGTACGGGGACCGCTTATGTTTACAGCGTAGTGGCCGCATTTTTTCCCGAGGTGTTTCCGGACTCGTTTCGCTCGCACCACGGTGTCGAATTATATTTTGAATCGGCGGCAGTGATCGTGACGCTCGTGCTATTGGGACAGGTGCTCGAGTTGCGGGCACGCGGTCGAACGGGGGCTGCGATTCGTGCTCTGCTTGGGCTCGCGCCGAAAACGGCGCGGCGAATCAACAAAGATGGAAGCGAAGCGGATGTACCGCTCGATCAGGTTGTGGCCGGCGACAAGCTTCGGGTGCGGCCGGGTGAAAAGGTGCCGGTGGACGGCGTGGTGGAGGACGGGAGCAGCTTCGTTGATGAGTCGATGATTTCGGGCGAGCCGGTGCCAGTGGAAAAACAATCGGGCGAGCGGCTCATCGGCGGCACGGTGAACGGTAATGGAAGTTTGGTGATGCGGGCCGAGCGCGTGGGCAATGAGACGGTGCTCGCGCAGATTGTGCAGATGGTTGCGTCGGCGCAGCGGAGCCGAGCCCCGATTCAGCGACTAGCGGATCGGGTGGCGACCTATTTTGTGCCGGCGGTGGTGCTGGCGGCGATTGTCACGTTCATTGTGTGGGCGATTTGGGGTCCTGAGCCTCGGTTCGCATATGCGCTCATCAACTCGGTAGCGGTGCTGATTATCGCTTGTCCATGCGCGCTGGGCTTGGCGACGCCGATGTCGATCATGGTGGGCGTCGGGCGAGGCGCATCGGCGGGTGTGCTTGTGAAAGATGCCGAAGTGCTTGAGGTGATGGAACGCGTCAATACGCTCGTCGTCGACAAAACGGGGACGCTGACAGAAGGAAAGCCGCGTCTCGTGACGGTGAAACCTGTTGACGGTTGGTCGGAACGCGACCTGTTGCGGTTGGCGGGGAGCTTGGAGCGGGCGAGTGAGCATCCCCTGGCGGCGGCAATTGCAAAGGGTGCGGCGGAGCGGGGCGCTGCGTGGGTCGATGTATCGGATTTCGAGTCGGCGACGGGCGCCGGAGTACGGGGGCGTGTTGACGGTAAATTAGTTGCGATTGGGAATCGTGCGTTCGTTGAAAAGCAATCGGGCGGAAGTAGTGGGGATGACGCGGCCGATTCTCTGCGGGGCGACGGTCAGACGGTGATGTATGTGAGTGTCGACGGCAAACTGGCTGGATTGCTCGGAGTTGCAGATCCAATCAAAGAGAGTACTCCGGAGGCACTTCGGGCGCTACGCGGGGAAGGCGTGGAGATCACTGTCGCTACGGGCGACAACCGAGTAACAGCGGAAGCCGTGGCGAAGAGCTTGGGCGTGTCGTCGATTGAAGCCGAGGTATCGCCGGCGGATAAGCGGGCGCTCGTACAGAAGCTGAAGTCGCAGGGAAGGATCGTGGCGATGGCGGGGGACGGCATCAACGATGCGCCGGCGCTCGCGGAAGCAGATGTTGGCATCGCGATGGGGGCTGGCACGGACGTGGCCGTGGAGAGTGCGGGGGCTACACTCATCCAGGGCGACTTGCGGGCGATCGTGCGGCTGCGGCGGTTGAGCGAAGGTGTGATGCGGAACATCCGGCAGAACTTGTTCTTCGCGTTTGTTTACAACGTGCTGGGTGTGCCGATTGCGGCGGGGATTTTGTATCCATTCTTTGGGGTCCTGCTCAACCCGATGATCGCGGCGGCGGCGATGAGTTTTAGTTCGGTGTCGGTGATTGCCAACGCGCTGCGGTTGCGGAATCTGAAGCTCTGAGCAATTTTTTTGAGGTGGGTATTGCATGATTCCGTAGGCAGCGGTATTTTACCAATTAGTTAATTAACCATACGGTGAATAACGATGCCAACCGATCAACTTAGTTCGACATTTGCAGCACTGGCGGATCCCACGCGGCGGGCGATTTTGGGAAAGCTGACGCGTGGTGAAAAGTCGGTCTCTGAGCTGGCGAAGCCATTCAAAATGAGTATGCCAGCCGTATCGAAGCATCTGAAGGTGCTGGAGCGGGCTGGGCTGATTGAACGGAGTCGCGACGCGCAGTGGCGACCTTGCCGGTTGAAGCCGCGGCGGCTTAAGGCGGCGTCGGAGTGGCTCGATGGTTATCGCCAGTTTTGGGAGCAGAGCCTCGATCGGCTGGAAGCGTATTTGAAAGAGATTCAGCAGGGGGGAAACGATGATCGTAAAAAATAAGGCTGAGAACGTAGCGGCGGAATCGACCGAGACTGCCGACATGGAACGAGACATCGTTAATCGACGGTTGTTCGATGCGCCGCGCGACCGAGTGTTTCGAGCGTTTAGCGATCCGGGCTTACTTGCAACATGGTGGGGGCCGAATGGGTTTACAAACACGATCCACGAGTTTGACCTACGGCCCGCGGGGAAGTGGCGACTGACAATGCACGGCCCGAACGGTGCTGACTACGAGAACGAAAGCGTGTTTCGCCAGGTTGCACCTCCGGAGCGGATTGTGTTTACGCATCTTGAACCAGTTCATCGCTTCGATATGACGATGGATTTTGGAGAGTCGAACGGTCAAACGACGCTTACGTGGCGAATGCGATTTGACTCTGTGGAGGAATGCGCGAAGGTTCGGCCATTTATCGAGGCAGCGAACGAGCAGACTTTCGACCGGCTTGCGGAGTGTCTTCGCAAAATGGTTTGACGATTGCGGGTGGTGGCCGTGGGGAATTATTTTCAATCGTAGTGAGGCTGAAATGAGCACAGAAGATACATCGGATCGAGAAATGGTGATCACGCGCACGGTCGACGCGCCGCGCGAGTTGGTGTGGAAGGTGTGGACGGAGCCGGAGCACGTGGCGAAGTGGTGGGGGCCGAATGGGTTTTCGACGACGATCGAAAAGATGGAGGTGCGGCCGGGTGGTGTGTGGAAGCACACGATGCACGGACCGGACGGCACCGACTACCCCAATAAAAGTACGTTCATCGAAGTAGTGAAACCGGAACGTATTGTGATGGCGCACGGCGGCACTACCCCGGGAAAGAAGGCAGTCAGCTTTCACGCCACTTGGACTTTCGAAGAGGTTGGAAAAAATCAAACCAAAGTGACGCTGCACAACGTGTTCCCCTCGAAAGAGGAACTGGATCGCGTGATTCGCGAATTCGGTGCGGCCGAAGGCGGCAAGCAGACCCTTGCCCGGCTGGGCGAGTACGTGAGTAAAATGTAGTCGCCTGCTGTAGCCGGCCTCTAAGAGGCCGGCCGCGTTGGTGAATCGCCCGGGTCATAGACCCCAGCTGCAGTTTTTGTCGCGACTAGCTAAGCGGTGGACGATGAGCACGAGTGCAAGCGCGATTGACGTACGAAGCGCGGTAGGCGAATTCTATCGCACGGAGTCGCGGCGTGTGTTTGCGACGCTCGTGCGGCTGCTCGGTGATTTCGATCTCGCGGAAGAAGCGGTACACGACGCGTTTGCGGCGGCGCTCAAGCAGTGGCCCACGGAGGGTGTTCCGGAGAATCCGCGGGCGTGGCTGGTTTCGGCGGGGCGCTTTAAGGCGATCGACGGAATGCGCCGGCGGGCGCGGTTTGATGCGTCGCTCGGGGAACTGGCGGAGCGGATCGAGGCGCGGACGAGCGCGAGCGGTGGAGCGGACCTTGATCTTGTCGAGGACGATCGTCTGCGGCTGATTTTTACGTGTTGCCATCCGGCGCTTGCGCCCGAGCATCAGGTTGCGCTTACGCTTCGGGAAGTGTGCGGGCTGACGACCGAGGCGATCGCGAGCGCATTCCTGGTGACGCCGGCGACCCTTGCACAGCGGATCGTGCGCGCGAAGGCGAAGATTCGGGATGCGGGGATTCCGTATCAAGTGCCATCGCGCGAGGAATTGCCCGACCGGATCGAGACGGTTTTGCAGGTCGTGTACCTCGTGTTCAACGAAGGGTACTCGGCGTCGTCGGGTGACGCGCTCACGCGGCCGGATCTTTCCCGCGAGGCGATTCGGTTGGGGCGGTTGTTGTTGGAACTGTTGCCGGAGTCGGAAGTGATCGGGCTCTTGGCGCTAATGCTGTTGCACGAATCGCGACGAGCCGCGCGGACATCGGCGACGGGCGAAATTGTTCTACTGGACGATCAGGATCGGTCGTTGTGGAACCGTGAGCAGATTGCGGAAGGGGAGTCGCTCGTCGAGCGGGCCATGGCGTCGGCGGACGTCGGGCCGTATGTGATTCAAGCGGCGATTGCGGCGGTGCACGCAAGCGCGGAAAACGCGAAGGCGACTGACTGGGCGCAGATCGTGTCGTTGTACGATTTGCTTACGCGAGTCGTGCCGTCGCCGGTCGTCGAATTAAATCGAGCGGTTGCGGTGGCGATGCGTGATGGGCCGACCGCGGGGCTTTCAGCCATCGACGCGATTTTGGATCGTGGCGAATTGGTCGACTATCATCTTGCCCATGCCGCGCGAGCGGATTTGTGCCGGCGTTTGGGGCGGACGGCTGATGCTCGCAATGCTTACAAGCAGGCTTTGTCGCTCGCTCGGCAGGAGCCGGAACGGCGATTTCTTGAAGGCCGGCTGGCTGAATTGGCGTAAGTCGCGGAATTGCAGCGACTTCTGGTTCTCGAGAAAGTTTCCACGCACTTGTCGAATTCGACGTCTTCCGGGCGACTATAGGGTGTAACGCAGCTGCTAGTAACCAAATCAAAAATCAAAGATTCAAATACAAGGATACGGACATGAGATTCATGGTGATTGTTAAGGCGTCGAAAGATTCGGAAGCGGGCAAGTTGCCGGAACCGGAATTGCTTGAGGCGATGGGCAAGTTCAACGAGGAGCTCGTGAAGGCGGGCGTCATGCTTTCGGGCGATGGTTTGCAGGCCAGCTCGAAGGGGGCGCGTGTGCGATTTTCGGGCAGCAAGCGGACGGTGATTGATGGGCCGTTCGCGGAGACGAAAGAACTCGTCGCAGGGTTCTGGATGTGGAAGTGCAAGTCGCTGGCCGAGGCGATTGATTGGGTGAAGAAGTGTCCGAATCCGCACCCGGATAACGAGAGCGAGCTGGAGATTCGTCAGGTGTTCGAGTTCGAGGACTTCGATGAGAAAATGACGCCGGAGATTCGTGAACAGCACGAGGGTGTGGCGAAGCAGATCGAGAAGAATACGGCGAAGAAGTGAGGAGGCATTTAGCCACAGAGAGAAGAGAAGAATGGTTTGATAAGTTTTCTCGGTGATCTCCGTGTCCTGTGTGTCGAGTGAATGAATTCTGCTGGGAAATGTAAGATGAAGAATATTGCTACTTGTTTGTGGTTTGATGATCGGGCAGGGGAGGCGGCGGAGTTATATACGTCGATCTTCAAGAATTCGAAGATCAAGCACACTTCGTACTTTGGTGAGGCGGGCAAGGAGCACCATCGGCGGCCTGTTGGGTCGGTGATGGCTGTGGACTTTGAGCTCGATGGCAGAGGATTTACGGCGCTCAATGGCGGGCCGCTGTTTAAGTTCACTGAGGCGATCTCATTGCAAGTGATGTGCGAGTCGCAGGAAGAGGTGGACTACTACTGGGAGAAGTTAGGGCAGGGAGGCGACCCGAAGGCTCAGAATTGTGGGTGGCTCAAGGATAAGTTTGGGCTGAGCTGGCAAATTATTCCTACTGCGTTCACTGAAATCATGAACGGGCCTGATTTCGAGAGGTCGCAACGCGCACTGGGCGCGGTAATGGAAATGGAGAAGTTCGACATTGCGGCGATTCTTAAGGCGGCTGCCGGAAAATAACTTGAAATAATCTGGTGACGCGTCGAAATGGAGCGATTCTGATCGACCAATTGATAAATAGCCCGTCCCGACGACAGAATTAGTACTCGGAGGATTGATTGCCATGAAATACATGTTGCTGATTTATGCGGACGAGAATTCGTATAACGACGGCGAGCGCGAGGAGTGCTTCGTCGAGTCGATTGAGTTGACGCATGACCTTAGTGCTCGTGGGCAATACTTGGCCGCGAATCCGTTGCAGTCGGTGACGACGGCGACGAGTGTTCGCGTGCAGAACGGCAAGCGGTTGGTCACCGATGGGCCGTTTGCGGAGACTCGCGAGCAACTGGGCGGCTATTTCTTGGTCGATGCGACGGACCTCAACGATGCGATCAGTATTGCGGCGCGTATTCCGGGGGCTCGCAAGGGAACGGTTGAAGTGCGACCGGTGGTTGAGTTGACGGGGTTGCCGAAGACCGGCGAGTTGGTTGGAGCGGTGGCGAAATAGGTGGCTAGCTTGTGGAGTGGTCGCTGAATTCATGCGAATCCAGCTACGAGGACCGGATATGCGATACATGCTGCTTTGTTACGACAATGAGCAGGCTTGGAAGCAAGCGGGTGCGGCGGCGTTGGAAGACGGTATGAAGGAGGCGATCGCGCTTACGCATGATTTAGATGCGAAAGGGCAGTACGTAGCGGCGGCGCCATTACAACCGCCGAATACGGCGGTTTCGGTTCGCGTTCGCAACGGGAAGCAATCGGTTACGGACGGCCCGTTTGCGGAGACGCGCGAAGTGCTGGGTGGCTACTATATAGTGGATGTCGCGAACTTGGATGAAGCGATACAAATTGCCGAGCGGCATCCGGGTGCCAGGTACGGTGCGGTCGAGATTCGGCCAATTTTGGAATTACCCGGGTTGCCGAAGAAGTGATGGTAATTAGTTAACAAACAGTGGCGCTGGCCACGTCCTCAAATTTAATCGGAGAGATTTTATGCCGTTCGTTCAGCCTTACGTATTCTTTGACGGAAAGTGTGACGAAGCGATCAAGTTTTATACGAGCGCGCTCGGTGCGAAAACGCAGTCGCTGATGCGGTACAAAGACTGTCCTGATCCGCAAGCGAAGGCTGGCTGCAAGCCAGACACGGAAGACAAAGTGATGCACGCGAACATTAAGATTCGCGATACGGAAGTACTGATGGCGGATGGGCACTGTGGCGGAAATCCGAAGTTCGAAGGTTTTGGGCTGGCGCTGCAGGCCAAGGACAACGAGGACGCTGAGAAGTTGTTCGCTGCATTAAGCGAAGGCGGTAACCCGCTCATGCCGATGAGTGAGACCTTCTTTGCGCACCGGTTTGGGATGGTTGCTGACAAGTTCGGCGTGATGTGGATGGTGTTACACGCAAAAGCCATGTAAACCGAGCGACTCCCGCTATTAGAATTACCTAATGCGGCGTTCGAGCCTTAGCATGAATTTTCAACCCACTTAAAGGTGCAGTCATGGCCACAGCGACGATGAATGAAACGAGGAAGCCCGCAGCGCCGGGGCCGCAGCCGACAAAGCGGAGTTGGAAGTCGGTCTTGATATATTTGTTCTTGGGCTTTGTCGCGGTCATCGGCGTGTTGTGCGCTGTGATTGCGTCGCGCCCGGCGGATTTCAAGGTTTCGCGCTCAGCGACATTTTCGGCCACTCCCGCGGCGGTGTTCGAGCAGGTAAACGACCTGCACAAATGGAACGACTGGTCACCTTGGGCGAAGATGGATCCGAATTCAAAGGCGACTTACGAAGGTCCGACGGCTGGCGAGGGCGCGAAGATGGCCTGGGATGGCAACAACGATGTCGGGGCGGGCGACATGACGATCGTCGACAGCAAGCCGAACGATCGCGTGGGGATCAAGCTGCACTTCGTTCGGCCGATGGAAGGCGAATGCGATGTTTTGATGCAGATTGAGCCAGCCGGTGATCAGACGAAACTCACATGGAATATGTCTGGCAAAAATGGCTTTATGGCGAAGGCGATCGGGTTGTTCATGGATTGTGAAAAGATGTGCGGCGACCAATTCGAGGTCGGGCTCGCGAATTTGAAGAAGGTTGTGGAAACTAAGCCAGATGCGCTGAAAGGCGCATAGTGTTCATCGTGCCGCTGTGCTTGGGGCGAGCGATCAATTCTTCTTGAAGATGGAGTACGTTATGTCAGACGCGCAACTTGCGCCGCCGACCTCGAAAGGAATGAGGATCGCTGGCTGGATATTGTCGATACTGCCCGTGCCACTCATGTTGATGGGGGCAATTATGAGTTTTCGCATGTCCGAAGAAGTTTTGCAGAACTTCGACAAAATGGGCTGGAAGCCTTGGACAGCTCCGGTAATCGGCACTCTCGACCTCATTGGTCTGGTCTTATATTTAGTGCCGCAAACGGCCGTGTTGGGTGCAATCGTGATAACGGGGTACTTAGGCGGCGCGGTGGCAACCCACTTGCGGGCCGAAGAGACTGGTAAAGCTTGGGTACCCGTTGTATTTGGTGTTGTGATTTGGCTTGGGCTGTATTTGCGAGACGCGCGGGTTCGGTCGCTGATTCCAATTCGCAAGCTGTAGCGGGCGAAGATTGGGCTGCGCTTGGAGACAACCATGAGTCGGGTTCGAGTCCTCGTCGGCACGCGTAAGGGCGCGTTCGTCCTTACCTCGGATGGCAAACGGCAGAAGTGGACTGTCGACGGGCCGCATTTTGCGGGGTGGGAGATCTATCATCTGAAGGCGTCGGCTGTGGATCCGGACAGGATTTACGCGTCGCAGAACAGCAGTTGGTTCGGGCAGATCATTCAGCGCTCGGATGATGGTGGCAAAACCTGGCATCAGCCGGGGACGCCGGCGGGTGAGCCGACGACAACGCCTGAGGGGTTTCCGAAAGCCGAGAGCAACAAATTTGTTTACGACGCGTCGGAAGCGAGCGGCCGGCCGCTGACGACGCATCTTTGGTACGACGGTACGCAGCATCCGTGGGAATTCAAGCGAGTGTGGCATCTGGAGCCGTCGCTTACGGATGCGAATACGGTGTATGCGGGCGTCGAAGACGCGGCGATGTTTCGCTCGACGGATGGCGGCCAATCGTGGCATGAGCTCGCCGGTTTGCGGGGTCACGGCACGGGGCCGAACTGGCAACCTGGCGCCGGCGGCATGGGACTGCACTCGATTCTCATTGATCCAAAGAATCACGAGCGGATGTTTGTCGCTATATCGGCGGCCGGGTGTTTTCGCACCGAGGACGGCGGCAAGAATTGGAAGCCGATCAATCGCGGATTGCGGTCGCCTTATATTCCAGATCCGGATGCGGAGGTTGGGCACTGCGTCCATCGCATTGCGCTCCATTCTTCGCGGCCGGATGTGCTGTTCATGCAGAAGCACTGGGATGTGATGCGTAGCGACGATGGTGGCGACAATTGGTACGAGGTGAGCGGCGATTTGCCTACGGACTTTGGATTCCCCATTGAAGTTCACGCGCATGAGCCGGATACGGTGTTCGTTGTGCCGATAACAAGCGATTCGCTCCATTACCCGCCGGATGGGAAGTTGCGCGTATATCGCAGCCGTACGGGTGGGAACGACTGGGAGCCGATGACGCGCGGGTTGCCGCAAGAGAATTGCTACGTGAACGTACTGCGCGATGCGACGTGCGTGGATTCGCTGGACCCCTGCGGCGTGTATTTCGGCACTACCGGCGGGCAGGTGTACGGATCGGCGGATGGCGGCGAGAGTTGGAATGCCATCGTGCGCGATTTGCCGGCGGTGTTGTCGGTCGAAGTACAAGAGCTTGCGTGATGGTCCGCGTCGTCATTCCTTATCATTTGAAGATGCTCGCCAAGGTTAGCGGCGAAGTGGAGCTCGATGTCGCGTCACCGGCGACATTGAAAGGCGTTCTTGAAGCGCTCGAAGCGCGATACCCGATGCTTTGCGGAACGGTTCGGGACCAGTCGACGGGCAAGCGGCGGCCGATGATTCGCTTTTTCGCTTGCGAAGAGGATTGGTCGAACGAATCGCCCGAGAAGCCGTTGCCGGAGAAGATTGCAAATGGCGCCGAGCCCCTTCTAGTTGTGGGTGCGATCGCAGGCGGTTAGACGCCGTGCTATCGGTGTTGATACTGGTCATTGATCGCGGTCGAGTAGTCGCGACCGGGGGCACCAGCGCCGTTTGAAGTGCCTCAGCATTGTTTGCGCTGAAACTTCGACTCTGTACCCAGTCGGACGATCTTCCCGCTCATGGAGCCGGGCGATAGATTAAGGGGCGGCTGGCCAAAAGTCGCAGGGGTGCAACCGACACCTTAATCAGGAAGGACTTATGAACGACGAACCTCTATCCATTCGAGATCGCAGTGCCGTCGATATTTCGTTGCTGCTTGTGCGAATAGTTGTCGGCGTGATTTTCGCGGCGCACGGATCACAAAAACTGTTTGGGGCGTTCGGTGGAATGGGGCTATCGAAGACCGTCGAGATGATGGGGGGCGGTGCCCTGCCTTATCTCGTGACGATTGGCGAATTCTTCGGCGGGCTGGGTTTGATATTCGGTTTTCTCTCGCGTTTCTCAGCGGCGTCGTTGATCGTCATTATGGTCGGAGCGATTGTTACGGTGCATGGGAAGAATGGGTTCTTCTTGAGCTATTCCGATCCGAAGCTTAACGGGATTGAATTCGCCTTGTCACTCATAGGGTGTTTGATTCCGATTTTGATTTGCGGGCCGGGAACGTTTTCGATTGGGCGGTTGCTGATGCCCAGGTCGGGACGGACGGGCCGGCCTGTTGTTGTTTTAGAATAGGGTGAGGATAATCGGTGCTTGGTTGGTTGTTCTCGCCGGCCATTGGCCGGCGGCTAATTGGAACTTCGATGAATGCGGGTGGATGATGTATCGAAGCGTATGGTTGAGTTTGGCGTTTTCATCGTGGGTGGTCGCGATTGCAAGTGTTTCAGCCGCGGCGGATTCACCGGCGTTCAATATTCAGGCGCATCGCTGCGCAGGGATTGCGATGCCAGAGAATACGCTCGAATCGGCCAAGTGGGCGTGGCAGCATGGGGTGACGCCGGAGGTCGATCTACGGCTGACGAAAGATAAGCAGATCGTTTGCTTTCACGATACGAACCTTGGCCGAGTGCCGTCGAATGCGGACAAGAAGACGAAGAAGCTGAGCGTTGAGAAGCTGCCGTATGATGAGCTGAAGACGTTGGATGTCGGTTCATTCCGCGGCGAGCAGTATGCGGGGGAGCGGATTCCGCTCGTGTCGTCGCTGTTTGCCGAGATGCAGGGGCATCCCGAGCGGATGCTGTATCTCGACATCAAGACGGTCGATATGGATCAGCTGGCCGAGCTCGTACATAAATATGGCGTCGAGCGCCAGGGCATTTTTACTTCGACGCACTACAACCTGCTGCAAGATTGGAAGAAGCGAATTCCGGAGGCTCCGACGCTACTGTGGAACGGGGGGACTGAAGAGGAACTCACAAAGAAACTCGACGAAGCGCGGAAGAATAATTTTGAGGGGATTACATTCTTACAGATCCACGTGCATATCAAAGACCTCGACAAAGAGGAGCCGTTCGAAGTTAGCACGGGTTTCTTGAAAAGAGCCGCCAAGGAATTGAAGGAACGTGGGGTGATCTGTCAGATGTTGCCGTGGGAATGCTCCGATCCGCGAGCGTACGAAAAATGTTTGGAACTCGGGGCCGAGTCGTTTGCCACTGATTATCCTGAGGTGACGCTGGCCGCGGTGAAGAGTTTTCGCGAGAAGGCGCAAAACAGTAAGTAGTTGATCGTGGGGCTGGAGGGCGGATGAGCGCGGATGATGCATTAGTAGAGTCGGCCCTGCGCCGCGCGCGCGACACACGCAAGTTGGTGGTTGCCGCAGGCGCGAAGCGGCAAGTACCTGCTGTATTTGGCGAGCTGTTTGGCGAGTCTCCTTGCATCATCATCGCGGATGAGAATACGTTTGCCGCGGCAGGCAAAGACGTTCAGGACGGGCTGCGAGCGAGCGGTCGGACGTGTCTTGAGCCGCTAGTCTTGGAAGCACGCGGGCTGTACGCCGAGTATTCGTACGTTACGCGTATTCAATCGGCACTTGCGGGCAATCAAGCGATTCCGGTCGCGGTGGGGTCGGGTTCGATCAACGATCTCACGAAATTGGCGTCGCATTTGTGCGGTCGCCAATATCTTTCTGTGGCGACGGCTGCATCGATGGACGGCTACACGGCGTTTGGAGCTTCGATTACGCACGAGGGATCAAAGCAAACGTTCGATTGTCCTGCGCCGATCGGGGTCGTGGCGGACTTGGACGTAATCGCGGCGGCACCTGAAGGACTGAATGCCTCAGGGTACGCCGACCTCGTGGCGAAAGTGCCGGCGGGGTTAGATTGGCTGCTGGCGGATTCGCTCGGTGTAGACGCGGTCGATCCAGAGATTTGGGAGATGGTGCAATCGCGGCTGGATGTTTGGATGAGCGACGCGGCCGGAGTGAAACGGCGCGATTTGGAAGTCACGCGGCGGTTGACGCTCGCGCTGATGGTAACCGGCTTCGCGATGCAGGCTTCGTGTTCGAGTCGGCCGGTGTCTGGGGCCGAGCATCAGTTCAGCCACCTGTGGGATATGGAGCATCATTCGTACCGTGGCATTACGCCGTCCCACGGTTTCAAGGTTGGGATCGGGTCGTTGGCGTCGCTTGGACTGTACGAGGCAGTTTTGGCGCATGACTTCGAGAAGATGGACGTGGATGCGTCAGTGAAGGCGTGGCCGACGCTGGCTGAAAATGATGCGGAGATCGGCAAGCTGTTTGAGATCCCTGAGCTGCGACAGAAAGCGATTCTGGAAAGCACGACGAAGTACGTCGACCACGACGCGCTGCGGAAACAACTCGAGCAGTTAAAACGGGATTGGCCACAGATTCGCGAACGCCTTTCGCAGCGGATGATGACGGTCGATGCACTGCACGACATGCTGGAGGCTGCCGGTTGCCCGGTGCGGTCAGAAGACATCGGCGTCTCGCGCGAGAGGCTGCGCATCAGCTTCCGCAAGGCGTATCACATTCGCCGCAGGTTTACGATTTTCGATTTGATTCGTCGCGCGAATATCTGGGATCATTGCCTCGACCAAGTTTTCAGTAAGGCGAAGTGATCATGCCCGATGCCGGTGCCAGGTCGTTCAAATACTGGCAGTGGCGCATTCTGCTGTCGGCACTCGTCGGCTACGCGATGTTCTACTTCGTCCGCAAGAATATCAGCGTCGCGGCGCCCATTATGTACGACAAGCTCGGAATCTCCAAAAGCCAGTTCGGCCTGTTCCTCACGCTGCACGGCTTGGTGTACGGCGTTTCGAAATTCGTTAACGGTTTCTTTGGCGATCGTTTGAATGCGCGCTGGTTCATGCCGTTTGGATTGATTTGTTGCGCGGTCGTGAATATTTTCTTTGGCTTGAGCACTTCGCTCGTCGTGCTGGGTGTACTGTGGATGGTCAACGGCTGGTTTCAGGGGATTGGCTTTCCGCCGTGTGCGCGGCTGATGACGCACTGGTTCTCGCCGCGAGAGTTCGCCACCAAGATGGCGATTTGGAACAGCTCGCATTCGCTTGGCGCCGGACTGATTTTTATTCTGTGCGGTTATTTGGCGCCTATCAATTGGCGACTTTGCTTCTTCGTGCCGGCGGGAATCGTGCTCGTCGTCGCGGTTGGGCTACTTGTGTTTCTGCGAGATACGCCGGAGTCGCTTGGTTACCCACCTGTCGAAGGCACCACGCATTCGCTAGTTGAAACCGAGCCGTTGAGCGCAGCGACACGGCGTTTAGTGTTTGAGAATCCGTACATCTGGCTGCTCTCGATTGCGAATTTCTTCGTGTATGCCGTGCGTTATGGAATTCTCGATTGGGGGCCAACGTTTTTGAAGGAAGCGCGGGGAATCGACCTTTCCAACGCAACCTGGATCGTCGCCGCATACGAAGGTGCGGGCTTGCTCGGAATGCTGTACGGGGGATGGGTCACCGATCGTGTATTCGGCGGCCGTGCGGCGCGAGCGTGTTTTTTCTATATGATCGGGTGCACAATCGCTCTGGTGTTATTTTGGAAGCTGCCCAACCAAAGTGCGTGGTCGAGTACGATTTTGTTGTGCTTTGCTGGATTCTGTATCTACGGACCACAGAGTTTGATCGGCACGGCAACTGCCAAGCTCGCCACGAAACGTGCAGCCGCCACGGCGATTGGCCTCAATAGCATTTTTGGCTATCTGAGCACCGCGCTTTCTGGTGTCGGGATCGGTAAGATCGTGGATACTAACGGTTGGGACGCGGGCTTCATGATATTTGTGGTCTGCAGCGCGGTCGGCGTTCTTTTGTTCGCCGTATGCTGGGGAGCAAAAGCTGATGGGTATTCTAACGGGTAGCGAAGTACGATGACGCGCGTTTTCTGCTTTATTTTCCTCAGTGCTCTGTTTGCGACAGGTCACGTTCAAGTGGCCCTTGCCGAGACGGCGGACATTGTCATCTACGGTGGCACATCGGCTGGTATTGTCGCGGCCATTCAGGCACAGCAGATGAGAAAGCAAGTTGTGCTGATTGAACCATCGAAGCACTTGGGAGGTTTGACGACAGGCGGGTTGGGTGCGACAGACATCGGCAATAAGCAGGTGATCGGTGGCCTGGCTCGCGACTTCTATCGAAAGGTGCATGAATACTACGCGCGCGATGCGGCGTGGAATCGTGAAAAGCCTGACGAATACAACGCGCGCAACCCTCACTACAGCGCAACCGACGACACGATGTGGATGTTCGAGCCGCACGTGGCGTCTTCCATCTACGAACAGATGCTGCGAGATGCAGGAGTGCGACTTAAGCTCGTGGTTGGGGAACGGCTTGATCGCCAGCATGGCGTCAAGAAGTCTGGGCAGCGAATTGAATCGATCACGACGGAATCGGGTCGCGAGTTCTCCGGCCGGATGTTTATCGACGCCACTTACGAAGGAGACCTGATGGCGGCGGCCGGCGTGTCGTACCACGTTGGTCGGGAGGCAAATTCGATTTACGACGAAACGCTCGACGGCGCGGAGCCGAAGCTTAATGACAAGAATCACCGGTTCTTGAAGGCAGTTGACCCTTTTGTTAAGCCCGGAGATTCATCATCGGGATTGCTGTCCGGGATTCATTCGAAAAGCGTGCCGCCGACGGGCAGCGGAGACAAGCTAGTGCAGGCGTATTGCTACCGACTGTGCACGACGGATGTGGCTGAGAATCGCCGCGATTGGCCCAAGCCCGCCGATTACGACGAGTCGCGGTATGAGTTGTTGCTTCGAAACTTCGAGGCGGGCGACGAGCGTGCACCGTGGCACCCATTGTGGATGCCCAACCGCAAGACCGATACGAATAACAACGGCGCGTTCTCGACCGATTTCATTGGCGGCAATTACGAATATCCAGACGCTGACTACGCGACACGCGACAAGATCGCCGCGGACCATCGTTCGTATCAGCAGGGTTTGTTGTGGACTCTGGCGAACAACCCCCGCGTTCCGGATAAGGTGCGGGCTGAGTTTAAGCGGCTTGGCTTGGCCAAAGATGAGTTTGCGGACAACGACAATTGGCCCACGCAGTTATACGTGCGCGAGGCGCGGCGCATGATCGGCACTTACGTGATGACTGAGCACAATTGCCGCGGCAAGGAAGTCGTAGAGGACTCAATCGGCATGGGCGCGTATGGCATGGATAGCCATAACTGCCAACGGTACGTGACCGAGGATGGCCACGTGCAGAACGAAGGCGACGTGCAGGTGGCTGGGTTCAAGCCGTACCCGATCAGCTACCGCGCGATTTTGCCCAAGGCAGAGGAATGCGAGAACCTGTTGGTGCCCGTGTGCCTTTCGAGTTCGCACATTGCTTATGGCTCAATTCGCATGGAGCCAGTGTTCATGATTCTGGGGCAATCGGCGGCGACTGCGGCTTCGCTGGCGCAGGACGAGGGCGTGCCCGTGCAGAAGCTGGATTATAAAAAGCTTCGCGAGCGGTTGCTAAGTGATAAGCAAGTGCTGGAGTCGGCCAAGAAATAAATCGAGCTCGAGCGCAAAAAACTGGGCCGCTCACAAACGTGAGCGGCCCAGTGTGTGTTGCAGTTCGGAGACTGCTCCAGCTGAAGTCAAACTTTAGTTATTCGACTCGGTTTGATCGTTCGACTTTTCGCCCGACGGTTGATTCGGGACATTGAGCTGCTTCTGCATTTCATTGAGCCGTTGCTCCATGCGTTGCAGCTGGTCGCGCATCTGGCCGTTGTCGACGCCCGGGCCGCCGAAGTTCGTGTGGAACTTTGGCATCTGGATGTTCATTTTGTTGTGAACCATGTTCTCGACGAAAGGCCGGAGATCATCGGGCAGCTGTTTGAGCGACTCAGGATCATCGCCGACGATGTTCCAAGTGTCGCTGCCGCGCTTCACGGTGATGTTAGCGGGTTTGTCGTTCTCTTTTTGAACACTCACCGAAACGCCGTTCGGCATGTTGGTCAGGCCGTTGCCGAGGGCAATGCCAGTGCCATTACCGAAGCTAACGCCATTGCCTCCGCCGACGATGACGCCAGGACCGAAATTCCGAAACTGCTGCAGCATATCGTTCGGGTCAGCGAACGGCTGGCCACCGAAGCCTCCGCCCACCATGTTAGGGCGTGGCATCGCAGCATTGGCGGGCCGGTCTTCTGGCGTGATTGTGAGGTTTTCGGTTTTACCGCGGCGCAGTACGTCGAGTTTGATTTCGCCCTTTTTCGGACCTTCGGTGGCGACTAGTTCGACCAGGTCCTGCATCTCGTGCAATTCGTTGCCGTTGGCCTTCACGAGGATATCGAATTGCTTGAGACCTGCTTTTGCGGCTGGGCTGTTGGGAACGACAGTCTGCACGAGCAATCCTTCGTTCTCGGGCAAATCAATTTGAGCTCGCAGCATGTGATCCGGCGGAATGGGGCCGCCGAGCAATCCGATCCAGTATTGCGGCGCGTGGGCTTGAGGCGCACCACTTTGCGGTAAACCGTTGACCGGGCCGACGCTGTCGTTCGGCGGCGGCAAGTTCGGTTGGCCTTGGTCGTCGGCGTGACCAATTTTGACAATGTGTTCTTCCTGCTGTTGATCATTTTGAGCCTGAGCGATCGCCCCGACTCCGAGAACGAGCGTCACCATGAGCGCCCATTCCACAGTTCCTCGCAGAGAAATCCGTGACATAACCACTTCTCCTAGTACACCTTGTTACTTACAGGGACGATTTTGGTATCTTCGACCGGCACCACCATGGGTCGGCCGTTGTCGAGCCACATCGGGGCGTATTGGCGTTTCGACTGCACCGTGTAGCCTTCATTTTTCAACTGATTGCGAACGTCATCTGGCACGCCAGTTTGAAAGATCGTGCCATACTCGTGATCGAGCGTGTTGGCGTCAACCAGCGGTACTCGCACCTTCTTCATCTGACCGCCATCGTCGCGAACCCAGAGGTTGATCGCGTCGCCGACTTTCGTCGGATTGGCGACCGTCGGGGAGCCGGTAGCCGGCGCGGTTGACACTTGGTTGGTGGAGGCACCTGTCTGATTTGCAGCGATTGGCACGCCGGAACCTCGTTGCCAGCCCCCCAAATTGAACGCTAGCAGCAAAGCAGCCGCGATTGCGAACATCTCCGCGGCAGCCCATATCGTTCTACGCTTCGTATCTGCCGTTGGTGCGACAGGATTACGACCAACTTGCGTAGTTGCCGGTTTTGTCGCGGCAAAATCGCGTAATTCGCTTTGCCACGATTGGGCCTCGAGAAACGCGAGTGCGCAACGTCGCCACCCATCGGCCTGCGAGTCGAGCGATTCTAGGAGCGACCGCCGCTCAATCGGTGACAACTCGCCATCGACCAAGCGGTCAAAAATCATATCGTCGTTAGAGACTTTATCGTTCATAGCCAACAGAACAACGTGTTACTTGTGCGACTTCAAACTCGGATCGAGTTTGCACAGCTGCTGCCGCATCTTTTGTCGAGCTCGATGCAGCCTTGCCTCTACAGCACTCACACTCAATCCGAGATGCTCCGCCAATTGTTGGTAGGACCAATCTTCGCTGTACTTCAAAAGCATGATTTCCGCATCTCGCGGCGGTAGTGTCTTCAGCGCCCGATGAACTATCGCCTTTTGCTCATCGGCCAAAAGCCAACCGAGCGGATCGGGCTCATGGGCCACACCATCGGCCGATGGCTGACGTACCGCGTATCGATCGAGCAGCTTCTTGCGTCGGCCTTGGCGTCGGCGAAACTGCAACGCGGCCACGACCACGAGCCGGTACAACCAACCGGCGAGCCGTGTGCGGTCGCGCAGTTGGTCACCTTTCTCCAGTGCGGTCACGGATACTTCCTGCATCACATCGTCGGCCGCGGCGGCGTCGCCAACGCGTGCCAGAGCGACGGTCCGCAACCAACGGCGGTGGCGACCCAACTCCGCCGGCCAATTGATGGCCGCGGCGTTCGGATCGGCTCGCGACGCGGTCGAGTCATCGCTGGGCATGGCTGAAGAGATAGTTACCGCGACTACCGTCCGCCTTGCGGCAAAAATTCGAAATTGACGGCCTTTCGGTCGCAACTACAGGTCGAACAAAGATTTACGCCCGGGCGGGCTGCTTCCGCTTGCTTCGTACGCCAACTGCTTGCAGCGGCACAGCTAGCGGCCAAACGATCCCCCGCGGCTGCCGCGAGAGGTACCACCAGATTCCCAGGCCGCACGCCAGTAAAGCGACGCTGATGTTTTGCGAAATACTCATGCCGGTGCCGAATACAGCGGGTTCATCGGTGCGAATGATCTCGAGCATAAAACGCGTGATCGGATGGATCGTGAGCAGCAGCGCGATGAGCTCGCCATCTCGCCGCCGAAACGGGTACCAAGCCCACAGCAGCCAGCCCAACAGACCGGCGTCGATAGCGCTGTAAAGCTGCGCGGGATGGACCGGCAAACTTTGCGCGGGCTGGGCGACGGCAGCGATGTCCACGGTTTTGCCCGATCGCAACGTAAGGTGCAGCGGTTGTTGCGACAGGAACAGGTCGAAAAGCTGCGCTTTCGCATCGCCGATGCTTGTCATGCGATTGCCGTTGATTGTGTCAACGACATCGTCGACGTTTAATCCTGCTTTGTCGGCCGGAGATCCCTGATCGACGCGCTGGACGACCGCTGCGTTGGATTTGTCTGGATCGAGGCGGAAGCCGTGCATCTCGCCGTGCGACGCTTGGTCGACGTAAGGCGGGCTGTAACGCTGCGTGTCGTTGGACTTCGATTCGTACCGAGAACTAAATTCGGGGAACGATACGTGCCAGGGCAGGGCCGTCTGGCCGCCGTAGCAGCATCCGTTGAGAAAGCACCCGATGCGGCCGAACGCGAGGCCAATCGCCATGCTAGGCGCGATCAAGTCGGCCATTGCCAGCAACGGCAGGCGTTGTTTACGCACCAGCGTGACGAAGCCGAACATCGCGCCGATGAAGCCGCCGAAGATCACCAGGCCGCCTTCGGGAATATTCGCGATTTGCAGAATCGTATCGCGGAAGTTTCTGCCCGCAAAACTTTCGTGCCAGTATTCGATGACGTAGAAAAGCCGGGCGCCGATGATGCCGCACACGACCATCCAGATTGCGAGCGAGACGATGATTTCAGGATCGAGGCCGCCTTTGCGTGCTCGGTACATCGCTAGCCCAACGCCAGATGTGATACCGATGAGCAGCATTACGCCATAACCGCGGATCGGCAAACCCTCAGGAAAAACGCGAGGCAGGAACAATATCGCCGCGCCGAGGAGCAGCAACACGGGAAGCGAGCTCAATGTCTCGGTGCTCAAGCCGTTCTGGCGAATCAATCCCACAAGAGTGAACGCCGCGACGATCGCCCAAATCGCGAGCAACACGCCGACGCCGAATATCGGGACGCCGCCCCAGGTGTACGGTATTCGAAAGAGTTCGCTGCACATGAAGGGAAGAGGCGGGATACGGGGAAAGAACGATCTAAAACTAGCTTAGGTGACGCCAATCAACATGTTGTCGATGAGTCGCGTGTTGCCAACAATTGCCGCTAGCGCGACGGTCGTTGGACCATCGATGCGCGCCACGGGCGTTAACGTAGCATCCGCGACAAACGCGATGTATTGAACGTTGATCCCACCGACGTTATCGATTTCTTGCTGCATGAGTCGCCGGATTGTCGCGACGTCGCGCTCGCCGCTGTTCGCCAGCTGCTCGGCGAGCAGCAGGGACTTCGAAAGGACGACGGCCCGCCGCCGGTCGTCGGCCGAAAGATAGACGTTGCGTGAGCTCATGGCGAGCCCATCGGCTTCGCGAACCGTGGGACACACGCGGACGTCGATCGGGACGTCTAAATCGGCGACCATTTGGCGGACGACGATCGTCTGCTGGTAGTCCTTGCGCCCAAAATAGGCGCGGTCGGCTGACACGAGTTGAAATAGTTTGAGGACGATCGTTGCCACGCCGCGGAAATGAGTTGGGCGAAACTCGCCTTCGAGCATCTGGCCGATGGGGCCCACGTCGACGGACGTAGCATGATTTGGAGCGTACATTGCGTCATTGGTTGGCGCGAACACGATATCGCAGCCTAATCGCCCTAGCAGTTCCATGTCGCGTGTGAGATCGCGTGGGTAATTGCGAAAATCTTCTTGCGGCGAGAATTGCGTCGGGTTCACGAAAATTGAAACGATGCTCAAATCGCATTCGGTCTTTGCTGTTTCGAGCAAACTCAAATGCCCTTCGTGCAGCGCGCCCATCGTGGGGACGAGGCCTACCGATTTGCCCGCTTGCCGCGCCTTACGCACCGCCGCGCGCACTACCTCGCTTTCGACGAGTAGCTGCGGCCCATCACCGGTGGGTTCGCGCCAATCGCGAGGTTTCTTGGGTGCCGATTCGGAGATGGTTGGCCGCATGGCGTCGCTACGCTTGGAATCCTAGGTATAGGTACGCAACACGCGCCCGTTAGCGTATTTTACGCAGTTTGCACCGAGCGGGCCTAGATCAAGCCCACACAGCATCCACCGCGGCTAGCACTTCGGCTTCAATTTCTTGGGGGTCGACGGTCTGCAATCGCAGCGTCGGGCCCCGGCCCGGTTGGCGGACAAGTGTGGACCACTGCAGCTTATCTGCCCCGCGGTGTGCGACATCTGCGTCGAGCAGGACGCTTAGTTTCGGGAATGCTGCCGCCGCGTAAGGTAACGCACCCGCGGTAGCCGTTGCGGCTGGTTGCGGCGATTTATGAGATGGCAGTTCCAACCAGGTCGACCAAAGCGGCAGCCAATGGTGATCGGCTGTCGCAAATCGCGCGCGGTCGATCGGTCGAGCGCCTCGCTTTTCGCCAAGCAAGTTGGCGAGCTGAGCTCGCAGCGGTTCGCTTGGCGACAGGATCGCGAGTGAATCGCTTGCCGATTGTAGATGAAGCAACAGGTGTTCGATCGGCCAACCAATGATCGGGTGCAGCATCCGCGGTGCGATTTCCGCTGCGGGTTGCAATACGAAGTCGCGGTAAGTCATCCGAGGATGCGGCAGCACCAGCATCGGCGTCTCGGCGACATCGTTGCCGTACAGCAAAATGTCAATATCGAGCGTCCTCGGTGCCCAGCGTTCGGTGCGTGTGCGGCCATGCCGTGACTCAATGTGTTGCAATTCGGCCAGCAACGTGAGCGGAGCAATTTTCGTTTCAATGACTGCTGCGCCGTTCAGGTAGTCGGGCTGCCCAGTAGGGCCGCCGACTGGTCTGGAGCGGTGCCAATTGCTTTGCCGGACGATTTGTACGTCGGGCAGATTGGCGATTTCGGCGAGGGCAGCGCCGAGCGTGGCCTCGCTGTCTCCCAGATTCGAGCCCAGACCTAGGAGGGTAGTTGGCATCCTCGGCTCGATCAGATCTCACGCAAAGGCGCGAAGGCGCGAAGGAAGAAAGCAAAGTGCTGATAATCACAATAGCATAGGTGAGGCGTGAAGGCGCACCAACGACCGAAAGTAAGCTAATTCTTTGCGCCTTCGCGCCTTTGCGTGAGACATCGCATGCGCTGAAGCAACAAAAAAGCAGGGCGAGCGTTGCCACTCGTCCTGCCAAGTCGTTACAGCCGCAATTTAGCGATTAAAGCGGGAGGGACATCCTGGTACACGACCGGAGTCGCCACGTTCGGTCCGTCGGTCGCGCCTCCCCGTTATTCGCTAAACGCATTGCTCGTTTGCACAAAGTAATTCACTCGCTGTTCAGCATCCGCCGACGGCGGAAGCCAATCCATTTGACTTGCTGAGCATCGTCCTGACGATGAACTAGCGCATTTTTTCAGCGCGCACCGCGAAACAGTTCAACCAACGAGTTTTTGTCTGCGTTGTCGCTTCTCGATCGCGAGCTTCATGCCCCGCGTCGGATGCGACCTTCCCGCCACGACGACAGGAGTTGCCCTACAGACACCACGCGAGTCGATGCGAACTGCATCAACAGCACGCCATTGTCTGCGGTTTGCGATTGATGTCAAGCACATTTTTTTCTGTCTACATTTTGTGTTGCGCGCACCTCTTGCAGAATTCGTCGCGCGATGTTCCACGCGCTTTTCCGAAGCGCAAAAAGCCGATTAACCACGGAGACACAGAGGGCACGGAGAAGACTAGGAATGACACGGATCGCGATTTGAAGTTTCGATTGCTGCAAGAGTGGGATCGGCCCCTACAGTTGACGCACGTTGGCGCTCATTAGCGAAGCGGAATCATTCGAGGTAAGCTAAAAGTTGTCTGCAGTGCGGTAATAGACGTTCGTGTTCGGTTTTTTCCTGATCGTTAGTTCTTATGAGTGATGATGCGGCCAACTTCGGCGGTCTTCGCGTGGCTTCGTTCGAAAGTCGCCGCGCGGAAGACATCGAACGCATGATCGCTCGCTTCGGCGGCGTGCCGTTTGTCAGCCCTTCGATGCGCGAAGTGCCCCTCGGCCACAATCGCGCGGCAATAGAATTCGCAAATCGGCTCATCACGGGCGGAATTGACGTCGTGATTTTTCTCACAGGCGTCGGCACACGGTCACTGGTGCAACAGGTCGAGCGGCATGTGGACCGCGAGCAGTTCCTGGCGGCGGTGAGCGACGTGAAAACCGTTGTCCGCGGTCCCAAGCCGCTCGCGGTCCTCAAGGAACTTGGCATCACGCCGACGATTGTCGTTCCCGAGCCGAACACTTGGCGGGACATTTTGGCGACGCTCGATGCGAAACTGCCCGTGACTAATTTAGTGGTCGGACTGCAGGAGTACGGAATTACGAACCGCAGTCTCGTGGCAGGCCTCGAGGCGCGCGGCGCTACGGTGGAATCCGTCCACGTGTACGACTGGGCACTTCCCGAAGATTGCGGTCCGTTAGAAAGCAATATTCGACGCATCGCCAATGGCGAAATCGATGTCGTGATGTTTACTTCGGCCAATCAGGTGGTCAATTTGCTGAAGTTCGCAGATGAGCTTGGCGTATTGGAGGACGTGCGCAACGGATTTCGCAATGTCGTCGTCGCTTCGATTGGTCCCACGACTAGCGAAATGCTGCGCAACGAAGAACTGCCCGTCGATATGGAACCTTCGCACCCGAAGATGGGACATCTGGTGACCGAAGCCGCGGAGAAGACGGGAGAGCTGCTGCGCCATAAACGGGCGCTCGCGAAACAAGTTGGGGATTTCGGATTGCGGAGTTCGGATCGTGGTTTGGAAGTCGAAGACCACAATCTGTACGAAAGTCCGTTTCTCAAAGCTTGCCGACGGGAACCAACGCCGTACACGCCGATCTGGCTGATGCGGCAGGCCGGGCGTTACATGCCCGAATATCGCAAGATTCGTGCCGAGTATGGATTTCTCGAGCTCTGCCGCAATCCGCAACTTTGCAGCGAGATCATGTGCGTCGCCGTCGAGCGATTGGGTGTCGACGCAGCGATCGTGTTCTCGGACCTGTTGCCCATTCTCGAACCGATGGGGATGGATCTCGAATTTGCCAAGGGCGAAGGGCCGCAGATTCATAATCCTGTGCGCGAATCGGCGGATGTGGATCGCGTCGTCGAGGTGGAAAGCGTCGAGTCACTCCACTTCGTGATGGAAGCCGTTCGCCAGACACGCGCCGACCTGCCAGCGAACATCCCGCTCATTGGGTTTGCTGGTGCGCCATTCACGTTAGCGAGCTATGCGATCGAAGGCGGAGGGAGCCGCGAATTCTTGCACACGAAGACGCTAATGTATCGTGACCCGAGCGCCTGGGATGCGCTTATGGCCCGGCTCTCGCGTGCGATCGTGATTTATCTGAACGCGCAAATTGCTGCTGGCGCGCAGGCCGTGCAACTCTTTGACAGTTGGGTTGGGACACTTGGACCGGATGATTACCGCAGTTATGTATTGCCGCACTTTCAGAAAATCATCGCCGGTATTACGCCAGGAGTTCCAATTATCAGCTTTGCCACAGGCAATCCGCAGCTGTTGCCGTTGTTGGCGGAAGCTGGGGCCGGCGTGGTGAGTGTAGATTGGCGCGTCCGGCTTGGGGATGCTTGGCGGACGATCGGCTACGATCGTGCGATCCAAGGCAATTTCGAGCCGATGGCACTCCTGGCCGGTGTGAACGAAATTCGGCGTCGCGCGGCGAGTATTCTCGATCAGGCTGCGGGCCGACCGGGCCACATTTTCAACCTC
This sequence comes from Planctomycetota bacterium, assembly GCA_013286045.1. Lineage (GTDB taxonomy): Bacteria > Planctomycetota > Planctomycetia > Pirellulales > Lacipirellulaceae > JABDGM01. The sequence continues at coordinate 43,805 of JABDGM010000019.1, forward strand.
GGCCACGGCGTGCTTCAGCAAACGCCGCCCGAAAACGCGCGGGCGCTGGTGGACATAGTGCACGAGATTTCTAGTCGATAGTCAGTTGAAGGCCCTCAGCTTGGCCGAGGGCCTTCAAAGTGGCCGCAATTGCCGCTAAACACTTTTTTGCAGATTGTCGATGTCGCCCTGAGCACTTTGAATCTGCTTTTCGAGAAGTTTGATTTGTTGCTCAGCCTGGAATCCACCCCTCTGTTCCCAGACCTTCACTTGAGACTGCAACGAGGCCACTTTCCTCTGCAGCGCTACAAGTTCTGCCTTTGCGGCTGGCGTAAGTGCGCCCGAGGGTAACGTCACTCCAAAAAAGTCGCGGACAATAGTTTGTTTCGTGCGACCATCTTGAACCTGTAAGTGAAGGCTCGTGGCGTTTTCACTTCCCGCCAGCTTCAAGGCAGATGTCCAAAGAATTGGGGGTAGTTGTTTTAAATCCGTTGACGGTCAGGATGATGTCGCCGACTTTGAGGCCGGCTTGCGCAAAACGACCGCCTGGCGTGATCGATGTGATGCGATACCCTTGGCCGTTTATGTATTGCCCGTTGAAGCCGAATTTCGGCAACTCGTTTTGGTTGGTCGTTGGTGCAGGTGCGCTTGGTTGACCAGCGACAGCGAGTTTAGCCGTTGCTACGACAACAATTCCAAATGTCAGTAAGCCTACGGTCATCCCATAGCGAAGTTTCATTTCAAAGTCCCCAGAGTAGAGTTGGTGTTTTGCCGCATCCGATACGTTCAGAGCGGCTAACGCTCTAACGGGGAAGCAGTGCCACTGTTACAGCAGTGCGCCAGAAAAGCGGTTCGCCCGATGGCAGCCGCCGCGATGGATAAGTGCCGATAGTTGCGGCTGCACGCGGCTGCAAATGTGGAATCGGCGAAGGTCTGAGTGCAGCGGTTGTTCTACGCAACGCTGCAATTGATCGAGTCGATCAGTTGCCGCAATCGGCCCAAGCTGCGTCGATTGAAGTGGAAGACGAGCCGGGCAGGAGTTGTTGCAGTCGTCGTTCCGTTAATCTGCAGGTTTGTCTCCTGTTGAAAGCCACCAGAGTTGAGGATGTCGGAGAAATCGCGCTGCATGGCGCCGAGCTTCGATTCGGCGAGGGGCTTTTTTAGCCGCAGCACTAGGCGATTATTCACGTACTCCATGTCGTCGAACACGTGATAGAACCGCAGGATCTCGTCGACGGTTTCATCCACGCTCTCTGTCACCCGAAATAGCGACAAATCTTCGGCCGCGATCATTTTGCCGTCGAGCAGGTGTTTGTGAACATAGGCAAGCCAGTCTTTCCAAAACGTACCTCCAGGCGCGTCGAGAAAGACAAGGGGCATGAGTTCGCGCTTGCCGGTCTGGAGGAGCGTAAGTACCTCGAACGCTTCATCGAGCGTTCCAAAGCCGCCGGGCAGGCAGACGACGGCATCGCATTCCTTCACGAACATGAGCTTGCGCGTGAAGAAGTACTTCATGGTGACGAGTTTTTCGTCGCCGTGGATAATTTCATTGGCCGATTGCTCGAAAGGCAGCATGATGTTGATGCCCATCGAGCGGCCGCGGCCGGCGCCGCGATGGCCGGCTTCCATGATGCCCGTGGATGCGCCAGTTACCACAAACCAGCCGTTATCCGCCATCGCCTTGCCGAGTTGCTCGGCAGCCTGATACGCGGGTGCGGACCGTGGCGTGCGTGCCGAGCCAAAGACAGTGACTTTGCGCTGAGTGCGGTACGGAGCGAAGACCGTGAACGCTCGCCGCAATTCGCGGAGCGTTTGGCTGAGGATTTTGAGATCTTCTTCCGGCGTGTGTTCGGCCGGCAGATTCTCGGCGGCCTTGCGCAAGCGGCGAATGGCATCCGCGATTTGCTCGCGGCTGGTCGGCGATGCACCGTCGCCGTTGGAGAGCGATCCGAATCCGTTATCGCTCACTTAATACCTCGCTCGCCTGCCATGCTCTCGCGAGGCTGCCGAGCGGGAGCATGGAATTGTTGTTGCATGCCCACACTGGCCCGCGGGGCATGCCACCTTGGAACCGCGCTAGGCGGCCGGGTGGCGATAGTACTGATACGCCAGCAGAACTTCGTATAGATCGGCCGAGATCGTGATCTGGTCGTCTTCGAAGTCGCTCAACCAGGTGCGGCGGCTGGCGACCGCGTCGGCCAGCAGCGGCAATACTTCGCTCAACTCGACGGTGACAGTCGCTGCCTGGTTGTTGCTAGCGGGGCGAGTTGGGGCCTGCTTTTCGGCCGGACCGCGATAGATTTTCAGATTCGACCGGGCCATGGGCTGCTTCCTTACATGCCAGTGGGGGTGTCCAGCGAAGCGCAGCGTCTTGCCGCCTCCCAAAGCGCCTTCGCTTTGGATTCGCATCGACAATGATCGGCATACCGCCCTTAACGGATTAACCTTCTTTCCGATTAACTCCTGATTTTTGGGGCATACCAACTAGCATGAAAGCAATGAAGTGGTGGAAACTGCCGACAAATGCCACAATAAGGCAGTTGCATGCTGAATGCATGTTGCGAGATACTGGATGCGCGCTGCTAGCTATGCGAGTTAGGTAGCGCCGCTTTAGAATCTATGGTCCGGCATCTCGCCTTCCGTAAAGTCCCCGTTCGGCTTCTTCATGGCATCCGCGATATCGATTGACTTCGGCCGCCTCACGCGCGAGCTGGGCATCGACCAGGACAAAATCGCCCGGACTGTCGCCCTATTGGACGACGGCAATACGGTGCCATTTATTACCAGGTACCGCCGCGATCAAACCGGCGGTCTGGATGAAGAGCAAATCGGCCGCATCCGCGAGAGCATCATCAAGCTTCGCCTGCTCGACGAACGAAAGCAAACGATCCTGCGGTCAATCGAATCGCAGCACGCGCTGACCGATGAGCTCCGCGAGCAGATCGCACGGGCCGACAGCGTGAAGCGGCTCGAGGATTTGTATCTTCCTTATCGCCCCAAGAAACAAACGCTTGCCACGAAAGCGCATGAGCAGGGTCTTGCGCCGCTCGCCAACGAAATTTTGACACAGGACAAGGCGGCCGCCGATCTCGACAAGCGCGCCGCGGATTTCATTAATACAGACAAAGGCATTCCCGATGCGGCCACGGCGCTGTTAGGCGCTGGTCACATTTTGGCGGAGCAATTCAGTGAAGATCCTGAGGTTCGCCAGAAGGTGCGGAAGCTGTACCGCAAATCGGGCAAGCTCGTCAGCGCAAAGCTTGAGGACAATCCGAAGAAGAATCAGCAGTTTCACGACTACCTCGATTTTCGCGAACCGCTGAGCCGCATCCCGCCCCACCGAGTGCTGGCGATCAACCGCGGCGAGCGGGCGAAGGTGCTTCGCGTCCAAGTTGAGGCCGATGCGGCGGCAATCGAGGAACTTGGCATCGAACAATTGGTGCCGCCCGATCATGCGCACAAGGATTTCCTAACGGGATGCGTTCGCGACGCGCTCGCGAGGTTAATTCTGCCGAGTCTCGAACGCGAAGCTCGCCGCGAACTGACGGAAAAGGCGGAAACGCATGCCGTCGAAGTGTTCGCCCGCAATTTGCGGAATCTCTTGCTGCAGCCGCCGTTACCAGGCCGGCGTGTGCTGGCGGTCGACCCGGGCTACAAGAATGGCTGCAAGCTCGCGGCGCTCGATGAATTCGGTAAGCTACTCGCGCACGATGTAATGTTCGTCATCGGCAGCGACGAGCAAAAAGCCACTGGCAGGGCGAAGCTGGTCGCGTTTATCACCGAGCATAATGTGAGCGTGATTGCGATCGGCAACGGTACCGCGTGCCGGCAGATGGAACAGTTGATCGCTGAGGCATTGGCGACCGAGCTTAAAGACCAAGATGTTCACTACGTGGTTGTAAACGAAGCGGGGGCCAGCGTTTACTCCACCAGCGAAGTGGGGCGTGAGGAGTTTCCGGAGTGCGACGCAATCCAGCGTAGTGCCATCTCAATCGGCCGCCGCTTACAGGATCCGCTGAGCGAGTTAGTGAAGATTGATCCCGCCAGCATTGGCGTGGGTTTGTATCAGCACGATGCCCGCGCCAAACATCTGCGCGATTCGCTCGACGACGTCGTCCAGTCATGCGTCAGTTTCGTTGGTGTGGAGCTTAATAGCGCAAGCACACCGCTGTTGCGCTATGTTTCGGGCATGAATCAATTGACGGCCCGCCGCGTTTACGAGCATCGCCAAACGAACGGGCCGTTCAAAAGTCGGCAACAGTTGCTGGAAGTCAGCGGTTTGGGCAATGCGACATTCGTACAGGCTGCCGGATTTTTGAAAATCGTCGGTGGCGACCAACCGCTCGACGCCACCTGGATTCACCCCGAGAATTATGAAGCCGCCGACAAGCTTCTGGCCAAGCTGGGCATCGATCCGGCCTCTGTCGCGAGCGGCGCGAGCGCGACGCAGATTCGCGAAGCTGTTGCCACGCTGGATCGTCAGACGCTAGCCACCGAACTTGGCGTCGGGCGACTAGCGCTCGACGATATGATCGAAGCGCTTTGTCGGCCCGGCCGCGATCCTCGCGAGGATTTGCCGCCGCCGATTTTCCGCAAAGACGTTGTCAAATTCGAAGATCTGCAAGCCGGAATGGAGCTGCGCGGCACGGTTCTGAACGTCGTCGATTTCGGCGCGTTCGTCGATGTCGGGCTCTCCGATAGCGGGCTCATTCACATCAGCCAGCTAAGTGCGGGCTACGTGCGCGACCCGCACGAGGTGGTTGCCGTCGGCGATCAAGTGCGGGTGTGGGTTTCGGCGATCGATCAACAGCGGCGCCGCGTGGCACTCACAATGATCGCGCCCGGCACCGAACGCCCTCAGCCGGCGAAATCCCGTCGCGGTGGCCGACGGCGGCCGGAAGGCGCCGCGCGGCAGCGGCCTCAACAGCAACCGGCGGAAGGCGGCCAAGCCTTACCTGATAGAGCGGAACGCCCACGGCGTCCGGCCGGCAAGCCGCGACGCGATCGCCGCGGTCCGCCGCAACGCCAGCCGCGCACGGGTACTTACGAGAAGCGCGCACCGAAACAACGCGTTCCGATCACGAAAGAGATGGAAGAGGGTAAGGCGTATTTGCGATCGTTCGGCGACCTGCTGCAATTCCAAAAGAAGAAGCAGGAGCACGATGGTGGCGAATCGCAACCGGGCGGCCAAGAACCGCCCGCCAATGCCAACGGGGCAACGCCATGAGCTTCCGCGAGCGCCTGCAACGTGCCACCGAGCGCGGCAAGCAAATTCGTGCCGCCCAGCAGAACGAAGCTGCGGCGAAAGCGCTCAGCGAAGAAGAATGCCGCCGCCGGCATTCGCAGTATCGCAACGAGCTCACGGATCACATCGAGAAAGTTCTCGGCGACTTGGCCGAGAATTTCCCTGGCTTCCGCATGGAGACAATTGTTGACGAGGCAGGTTGGGGTGCGGCCGTCAGCCGTGACGACTTCGGCCTCACCGCCGGCAAGCGCAACACGTTCTTCAGCCGGATGCGGATCGTTGTCAGTCCATACAGCCAATATCACGTGCTCGACATCTCGGCGAAGGGCGCCGTGCGAAACAAAGAGATCCTCAGCCGCAATCATTATCAGCAGCTAAGCGATGTCGATTTGCAGACTTTCCGCGAGCTAATCGAGAGTTGGGCGCTTGATTACGCGGAACTTTACTCGGCCGCCGTCTGAGAATGCTCTGGCCGCAAGCGGCGACCTGGCATAACGCGCTCGGCCCTCGCGGTGAGCGGAACTTCACCCTTCCACATCGGCAACTTGGTTAGCCAACTAGGCATAAATGCGGAATCCGGCGCCGAAATGGTGACTGAAATTCGATCTTCTCCGCGAGCCTGGAATCGCTGCCCGATCGGGCGACCGTTCTGAAGCACGGTCAACTGCAATCGGCTCCCCAATTGCGGGTATTCCGTGAGCCTTCGTTCCACTGCGGCGCAAATGCTCTCGTAAGTAGCGCGAGGCAAAATCGATTCGGACGCTCCCGCGCGTGCTGCCAACTTAAGCGTGTGGTCGGCTGCGCACACGTAAGCGAAGGTAATCAGTTGGCTGGCGGCAATCGCAAGTACTGCCGAGGCGGCCGCCCATTTTAAGATCCAACGGGCGTCCCGCGACGAAGTGGGTTTCGAGATGTCGCTAACGAAAGATGAGTCAGCCCCCGGCACTGCCGGGGGTTCTACGGGCGCGACGAGGCCTGGAGTTTCGCAAACCCCCGGTAGAGCCGGAGGCTGACTAACGAGTTCAAGTTCTGCCGGCGAAAGCAGTTTGGGGCGATCGAAATGGCTCAGCAATTCTAGGGAGTTATGGTCCGCATCCATTCCTCCAAACTAGTTGCCGCACCACAGGGCAGCAAATTGCGCCCCTACAATCCCTACTGGTCGAACGACACGACGAGCTTGGGTAGCGCCGCCTTCAATTTCGCTACACCCTTCTTGCTGACAGCCGTGAGTCGGAGCTCGAGCTTCGTGAGCGCTTTGCACGCTGCCAACGTTTCCAGTCCGTCGTCTGTTACCCCCGTCTGATTGAGCGAAAGCGTGGCAAGTTCGGGCAGGGCCGTGATGGCTTTCAGGCCATCATCATCGACGCCCGTGTTGTCGAGATTCAGGTATTTGAGTTTTTTCAGCTTCGCTACCTGGTCCATTCCGGCGTTTCCGACTGGCGTATTCCACAACGTCAGCCAGATGAGCTCGTCCATTCCGGTGATGCTCGCCAAGCCCTCGTCATTCACCTGCGTTTCGCTCAGGTCGAGTTTGCGGACTTGTTTCATGTCGCGAAGATTCACGAGGCCGTCGCCGTTGATAAACGTTGCCCGCAGGAAAAAGATCCGCAGCTTCGTCAGGCCTTTCAGCTCCGCCAATCCGGCATTGCTAATGTGCACGCGCATGAGGTCGAGATCATCGAGCTCCGTCAGACCGGCAAGGTGTTTCATGCCGGCATCAGTGACGGAAGTATCTTCGAGCGAGAGCCCACGCAGCTTCTTCATGCCTTCGAGCGAAGCGAGGCCTTTGTCCGTTACGCCTGCGGAGCGGATTTTCAGTGAACCCAAACCGGTAAGAGGCGCCAAGTGGGCCAGGCCGGCATCCGTGATGAGGCAGCCCCGCACGTCGAGCAGGCGCAGTTTCTTGGCGTCGGACAAATGGGCCAAGCCATCATCACCAATCTTTGTGTAGAGCAACGTCAGATATGCCAGGTCAGGAAACTCGGGGATGAACCGCATGCCCTCATTCGTGATGCCCGTGCACCGCTGCAGATTCAGCTTTTTAAGCTGCTTCAATTGCGTCAGCTTTTTCATTCCGACGTCAGTAATTTGCGTATTTTGCAGTTCCAATTCGGTGAGCTTCGGGAGCGGCGCGAGGCTGTCGATTCCCGCGTCGGTAATACCGGCGCCCCACACCACGAGCGTCTGAAGGTTCGGGGCGGCAGCCAGCAGCTTCAAATCTTCATCCGTCGTCGGCCGGTTATCCAGATCGATTCCAATCACGTCGCCCGCCGGATCGCGGGTTATCTGGCCCCCGAGATGTTCGACCCGATCGACAAGCGTTTTTTGATCGCTCGCGAGGGCCGCTCCGTCGAGCGCCCAACTCGCCAAGATCAACGCCCAAACGCCGCCACTTACAATTTTTTTCCACACCGGCATCGAACCATTCCTCACAGCTTGCATAAACAAAGTAGGACTAAGTCCGCGTATTTGCCTCGTCCCCGTTAGCCTAGTTTCCACGCCTGGCATTGGCAAACTGCTATAGATTGGCCTCAATCGTGTTGCCGGCCGCCAATGACCAGGTGTTTGATTCCCTTTAGCGTGATCGTTATGCTGTTAGCGTACCGTACTTCAGGCGATCTAGCCTGATGGGGCAGCTCTTCGGGCGGACTCAAGCCTGATTTACTTCGATGCCGGAGATTTTCTCGATGTCACTCACCAATCGGCGTACGTTTCTCAAGACCACCGCGGCAGTCGGTGCAGGCTATTGGATCACCGGCAGCGTGGAAGCCGCCGACAGCAAGTCGCCCAACGAAAAAATTCAGCTCGGTTGCATCGGCGTCGGTGGCAAGGGCCAGAGCGACGTGCAAAACGTCTCCAAGTTCGGCAAGATTTTCGCCCTATGTGATGTCGATTCCGCGACGCTCGATGGCCAGGTCCAGGCCTACAAAACTGAGCACAACTTCAGTGACTTCCGCGAAATGCTCGACAAGATGGGTGATAAGATCGACGCCGTCACGGTGAGCATCCCCGATCACAATCACGCCGTCGCCGCCGCGATGGCGATGAAAAAAGGCAAGCACGTCTACTGTCAGAAGCCGCTTTGCCACTCAATTTGGGAAGCGCGTCGCATCGGCGAGATTGCAAAAGAGACGGGTGTGGCCACGCAGATGGGTAATCAGTACACGGCCGATGCCTGCGTCCGCAAACCTGCACAGCAAATTAAGAATGGCCAAATTGGAACGGTGAAAGAGGTCCACATTTGGACGAACCGGCCCATCTGGCCGCAGGGTGAAGACCGCGCGCCTGCCAAAGAGGTGCCGACGACACTCAACTGGGAAGCGTGGATCGGCCCCGCGCCGATGCGGCCTTACGCCGACGGATATCATCCGTTCAAGTGGCGCGGTTGGTGGGACTTCGGCACAGGCGCGCTCGGCGATATGGCCTGCCACACGTGCAATATGCCGTTCATGGCACTCAACATGCGGGACCCGGTCTCGGTCGAAGCCGAATGCCCAGAGCACAACCGCGATAGCTATCCCGTGCGGTCGAAAATCAAATTTCAATTCCCCGAACTCGACGGCCGCGCTGCGTTCACCATGACCTGGTACGACGGTGGTAATCTGCCCGACCCGGAACTATTTAAAGGCGTCACGCTTACTACCAAAGAAAATGGTAAAGACGTTGCCCCGCCATGCGCGAGCGGCGTGCTGCTGATCGGTGATAAGGCCACGATGTACGCCGCCGGCGATTACGCCGAGAAGGGCGTGCAGCTCATTGGCGACGTGAAGGAGCTGGACGTGGATTTCACGCACAGCCCCGGTCACGAAAAAGAGTGGTTCAACGCGATGAAGGATCCGAAGAACAAGCCGGCGATGTCGAACTTCCCAAACTACGCCGGTCCGCTCACCGAGACGATTCTTCTCGGCAACCTCGCCGTTTACAAGCGCGGCAAGGTCGAATGGGATCCGATCAATCTCAAGCCGAAGAACGATCCTTCGCTAGAGAAGATCGTGCACCCGACGTTCCGCGACGGGTACGAAGTCTAGCCGTTTACACGCCGGTTGGCGGCGGATCGTGTTGATCGTCCGGCGGAGGTCCTGGGGGCGGGCCGCCATGTGGTGGTCCGTCAGGCCCGTCGTCTGGTGGCCGATGACGTCGCTCACCGCGGCGCCCATCGTCCATTCGGTTTTCCGGTCGTGGTCCACGTCGCCCGTCCGGTCGCATTTCGCCCTCCGGTCGTCCGCGATCAAACCGAGGATCACCGGGCCCGGGTGGTCCGCCCGGGCCAAAATCAAATCCGGGCCCTGGTCCGCGCTCACCCGGCCGTCCCCTATTCGGTGGTCCGGGCCCGCGTAGGCCCTCACCAAAGTCTCGGAAGAATTGAGCCCGATCGTCATCGATTCCGAGCTTCGAGCTCATATACATTTGTTGCAAGCGACTCTTCATTTCCGATCGCGGCATGTCGAGCAACATTTGTTGCTCCGTGGGCGTGAGATCGGATGCAAAAAACTGTTCCAATTCGGCCGGTCCCAATTGGGGATCCAAGGCATCCACTTCCCATTGCCACAGTTGTCGCATACGCCCACCGAGCCCCAGCTGATTCCAATGATCTCGAGCTTCAGGGCTAAGTTTGCTAAGCAGGCGGTCGACCGTCGTCGCACGAGTGTCGTTATCCCAAAGTAAGTGACGGACGACGAATGTAGCGCCTGCCGGTTTGGAAACATCGAAATCGGGCACGCGGTTGCGTTCACGTTCGGGAATCTTGTTCAGCACGTCTGACTTCTTTTCTTTCGCCAACGCAAAAATCTCATCACGCAGCGCCTTCGCATCCGGTGGAGACAGGTGCTTTGCCGCCTGCACGGATTCGTCGTGCACCATACGGTGCACTTCGGCGACCTTCTCGTCCGTCTGTAAATCTTTTGTATTCTCGCGTAGCTGTTCCAATTGCGCACCAGATTGTCGTCCCAGCCACTGACCATACGCAACTAAGGTCTCTTCCAGCTGTGGGTCTCGGCTCGCCTCGTGGACAAGCTCGCGCCAGCGATCTCGGTCTGCAGGCGTTTGGGCTCGGCTTTCGAAGAGCCGCGATCGTTCGGCCAGCGCGGCTTTTTCATCGGCCGATAAGGAGTTCACCCACTCGCGCCGCCCGGCGAGAGGTAAAGCGTTGGCCTTCCGAAAGCTTTCCAAATCGTGCTGAAACGCGACGTCGTCTTTATCTTTTTTAAGCTCAGCGAGCGGCACATCCTTCGCCAGCTGTCGCAAGAAAGCAATGTTCTCGACATGCGACAACACATTCGCTTGCTGAATCAACGGCAGGTCGGCCAGCAACATATTGCTGCGATGGGTCGCAATCGCTCGCGCCATGACAAATCCGATCAAGGCCGCCGCCACGCCACCGGCAATCCACCATCGTCGCCGGCTTCCGGTTTCAACGGCGACCAACGATTTCTGCCGCGAAATGTCATCCTGTGCCTGTACGCATGCCAGCTCGATGGTCGTGCGAGCGAAACTGTCGTCGACCGTGGCCGGCGGTAGCGAGCTCAATGCTTCCCAAGCCTGGTCGAGATCGCGAAGCTGTTGGCGGTACGAAGAATCGTTTGCCAATCGCTCTTCGACGGCGCGGCACTCCTCCGGCGGCAGCTCGCCATCCAGGTAGGCGACCAACTCGTCGTTGTTCGGCGGTTCAAATTGAGGGTTGGCGATTGGAGACATTTCGTTGCGATGTCGAACTTGTTGCTGCGCTTAAGTTGTTTCGCCCGCCGTTGCGTGGCTATCGTTCATGAGGTCCGCCGGCGAACCGCTGATTTGTG
>JABDGM010000020.1:0-6580 GCA_013286045.1 Planctomycetota bacterium
CGATGTAGACGGAAAGATTGCGCAGCAAGGCAAAGTGAACGACGGTTTGGTGGCGGCGGCACTGGCTACACCTTTCTTTTCCAAGCCGTTGCCGAAATCGGCTGACCGGTTCGATTTTGATCACGTAGACGTGTCCGGCATGAGCGTAGAAGACGGCGCAGCGACGCTTTGCGCGGTCACAGTGCGGGCTGTTGTGAAGGCGGTGAAGATGATGCCGAAGCAGCCGGCGTCGGTGTGGGTGACGGGCGGCGGGGTGCATCATCCGGTCATTATGCGGATGCTCACGGACGCATTTGGCAAAGTGCAGAATGTGCGGCAAATCAATTTGAATCCGGATACGCTCGAAGCTGAGTGCTTCGCGTGGCTGGCGGTGCGGCACACGAAGGGGTTGCCGCTTACGATTCCGCAAACGACCGGCTGCAGCAGGGCCGTGTGCGGCGGAATGATTACTTGCTAAACGCCGTGGGCGGATTCAAGCCGGCCCCCCGCTCTGCGGGGCCTGTCGAAGTTATTATTCGCGGATGGCGTCAACTAATTGCACGTGTGCCAGTTGACGAGAACACCGGCGAATTTTTTGTCGGCGAGGCGTACGCATCCGACCAGTGGCTCTTCGACCACTTCGATCGCGCATTGAAGCTTTCGCTTGAGTAGCTCGGCTCGCAGGCGCTGCTGGAGCGGCTGGGAATTCATCAAGAGCCCGCCGGCGACGGCGAGCGGAAAACCCGAGTCGGCGACGCCGACGGCTTGGGCCGTGCGAGCGGCGAGTTCGGCGAGTTCGGTCGCGGCCATGTCGAGTTACGCAGCCTCGAAGCTGGAGACATCGGCCAAGGCTTGGCCGCGAAAATCATCGCCACCCTCGGCGGTGCAGACCATCGGGGCGATCGCGGCGATGGCGTGGCGCGCATCGCCGTTGCCGTAGATGGAGCGGGTCAACTGGGTCACGGTCTTCACGCCGAGGGTGGCGATGATTTTCGCGGCCAAGCCTTGGCCGATGTCTCCAGCTTCGAGGCTGCGTAACGTATGTTGCAAAGCGCCACGGCCGATGGCGTAGCCGCTCCCCTCGTCGCCGAGCAAATATCCCCAGCCGCCGCAGCGCTTGGTGCGGCCGTCGGCGGCGCGGCCGAAGGCCGAGGAGCCAGTGCCGGAAATGAGTGCGACGCCGCAGCACTCGGGTGTGCCCGCGGCCAGGATTGGGAGCACATCGGAGACGATCGCAATCTCATCCGCGATATGTACCGTGCCGCACCAGGCGATAAAACGGTCGGCCATTTCGCGGTTGGCTGCGCCGGCAATCGAGAGGACGGCGCGCGAGACGCGCTCCTCGGGAAATCCGGCTGCTTGGCGGGCGCGACCAATGGCGTCGTAGATTGATTTCGTCGCTTTTTCAAAACCGACGCTGAGCGGATTTCCGGCGGACGTGCGGGATTCGCCCAAGACGCGATGGGGGCTTGGACCTTTCGCGTCGACAAGCCGCGCAGCGGTTTTGGTGCCGCCCGTGTCGACGACAACGATCAGGTCGCGGTCGGTGGAAGTAGACTTTGAGATCACGGCGTCGCTAGCGGGCTGCATAATGGTTCAGCGCGCGTTTCCGTTTTGAGACGCATCCCTTTGAAGGGCAGAACGCAGATGCCCGTGCGAGGCCGTGAGAAGCTGGCGCGCTTCATCGGCCGACACGCCTCGATCATAGCTGACGATCGCCGTTTTGACTTCCCCATTGCATTCGCTGAGAAGGCGTTCGGATTCGGTGGGGGAGAGCTTCGTGACAGCACGCACGATTCGACGGGCCCGATCGGCAAGTTTCGTGTTGGAGGCCCGGAGGTCGACCATGAGATTGCCGAAGGTTTTGCCGAGGCGAATCATGGACCCGGTGCTGAGCATGTTGAGCACCATTTTTGTCGCGGTGCCAGCTTTCATGCGGGTGGAGCCGCTGACGACTTCGGGGCCGACGACGACGGCAATACTGATATCGCAGTGGACGTCGTGTTTCGAATCGCGATTGCAACTGACGCCAACGGTGAACGCGCCGACGCTTTGGGCGTACTCGAGGCCGCCGATGACATAGGGCGTGCGGCCGCTGGTGGCGATGCCTACCAAGACGTCACCCTTGGAGAAATTCAATTTTCTAAGATCTTGAGCGCACAGTTCGGCATTATCTTCCGCGCCCTCGACGGCGGTTGTGAGGGCCGTGTAGCCGCCGGCAATGACGCCGACTACTTGCCAAGGTTGGGTGTTGAAAGTGGGCGGGCATTCGGAGGCATCGAGCACGCCGAGACGGCCGGAAGTACCGGCGCCGACATAAATGAGCCGGCCACCGTTCTCGAGGCGATCGGCAATGACGTCGATGGCTTGCGCGATGGCGTCTGATTGTTCGGCAACGGCGGCGGCGATCTTGGCGTCTTCAGAATTGATGAGCTGCACGATTTGTTGTGCGGTTAAGCCATCAAGATCTTCTGATGCGGGGTTGCGCGCTTCCGTCGTGAGATGCTCGAGCATGAATGACCGACGCCTGAATCTGAGAGGAGATGCCTTTTCGTTCCGCCTTCAAATAACATCTTATTCAACGGGCGTTGGCGGCAGTAGAGAAGCTGCGCAAAATGAATACTGAACTGCGCTGGGCGGACTATTGAAGGGAAGCTAGTCATTTATGGTGAAGAAACGGGCGACGGCTTCGCTTTCGTGAAGATGCGTGAAAGCGCTTCTTTCTTGCGGATATTTGCGGCTTTTAAGGAGATGGCAAAGTGCAAACTGAAAACTGCGAATTGCTGATTTCCAATTCTTCGAACGGCTGAGAGATTGGACGGGTGCATTGGGATTGCTGGCCGCTAATTCGGTTGTAATTGGGTGGATTGATGGCTGCGTCGTTGTGGCGTATCTCATTGCCACGATTTTGCTGGGTATTTGGCTAGGGCGCGGGCAGAAGACTAATCGCGAGTATTTCTTGGGGGGCCATCAGCTCCCGACCTGGGCGCTGCTGCTATCGATCGTGGCGACGGAAACGAGCACTGTCACATTTCTGAGCGTGCCGGGACGCTCGTATATCGTCGATCGCAACTTTACGTTTCTGCAAATTGCGTTTGGCTACATCGTAGGCCGGTTCGCGATCATACTTTTATTGCTACCAGGGTACTTTCGAGGCGAGATGCTCAGTGCGTATGAAGTGCTCGGTCGCCGGTTCGGCCTGGCTACGCGGCGGTTAGCTTCGCTCGTGTTCCTGGTGATGCGAAACCTGGCGGACGGTTTGCGTTTGCTCCTTAGCGCTACGGCACTAAAGCTGGCGATCAATCTGAACATCGTCGAATGCATTGTCGTCATGACAATCATTACGGCGATTTATTGCTGCGCAGGTGGCGTGAAATCCGTGGTGTGGAACGATTGCATTCAGTTCGCGGTCTACATGGCGGGCGCGATAGCTACGGTGTGGATGATCGTACATATGATGTCGGGCGGATGGGGGCAGATCGTTCAATTTGGACACGATACTGGGCGTTGGCAGGTGTTTGATTTCGACCCCTCGCTAACGAAGAAAACCGTGACCTTTTGGTCGGGGCTCGTGGGGGGCGGGTTCCTGACGTTAGCCACGCACGGGGCGGATCAAATGATCGTGCAACGCTACTTGTGCGCCAAAAACCAGAAGTCGGCGAGCTGGGCTCTAGGGATTAGCGGCTTCATCGTGCTGGGCCAGTTCGCGCTGTTCTTGCTAATCGGGCTGGCGTTGGCTTGCTTTTACTCTACGCACGACACGGCAAGTGCTCCGACCAACGGAGACCAGGTGTTCATGACATTCGTGGTTCAGCATATGGGCGCTGGATTGACGGGGCTAATTTTGGCTGCGGTCTTGGCGGCAACGATGTCGAATCTCTCGAGCTCGTTCAATTCATCTGCGAGCGCGTTCATGAGCGATTGGCTGCAACGGTGGTTACCGAACATGACCGATCGACAGTCGTTGACATTAGCACGCGTTTTAACGCTTGTTTCTGCGGCGATTCATGCGCTAGTAGCAATCACGGTTTACAACTTGGGAGTCGATGAATCGACGGTGCAATTGGTTCTGGGCATCGCCGGGTTTTCGACCGGATTGCTGCTGGGGTTATACATTCTCGGGCTCGTCGCTCCCCATACTCGCGAAGCCGTTGCGATCGCGGCCTTTTTTGTGGGATTGGCGGCGACATTCTCTGTTTGGCGTTTTACGCAGATCAGTTCGTGGTGGTATACACTGGTGGGTAGTACGGTAATTGTGACGGTTGGGTTGATATTGGGCGTGTTTTTCAAACGACCTTCGAGCAAATCGCTCGCGTCGTGAATCGATTTGAGACGGCTAAGCATCTATGAGTTTTCAACGCGTTTGGGTAAAGAGTGTTTCGTTCGGGGCCCTGGTTACGCTCGTTTTTGCGGGCGCGGCGATCGTCAGTGCCGCAGGCAAGAGTGCGGATCATCCGAAAAAGATCTCGTGGAAGGCAGCGAACATGCATTCCACGTTGGAAGAGTACGTTGACAAGGCCGTCGCGAAATCGATTAGCGACGGGCAGATGTCTGGGTGTGTCGTGCTGATTGGCCGCGAGCAGGGAATCGTACTCGAAAAGGCGTATGGGAATCGTTGCGTCGAGCCGCAGAAGGAGCCGATGACGACGGACACGGTGTTCGACATGGCGTCGTTGACGAAGCCATTGGCGACGGCAACCAGCGTGATGATTCTCATCGAGCGCGGGCAGCTTCGGCTGGTGGATAAGGTTTCGAAGTTCTTTCCGGAGTTTGCTGCGAAGGGGAAGCAGGATGTGACCGTTGAGGAGTTGCTGGTGCATTCCTCGGGCATGTTGCCGGACAATTCGCTGTCTGACTATGAAAATGGTTGGGAGTCGGCTAAGCCAAGAATCTGTGAGTTGACTTTGCTCACTGAACCGGGAAGTCGGTTTAAGTATTCGGATGTGAATTTCATCCTGCTGGGGAAAATTATCGAAGCGGTGACTGGTGAAACTGAAGATCAATTCACCAAGCGCGAGATCTACGA
The DNA here is from genome assembly GCA_013286045.1 of Planctomycetota bacterium. GTDB lineage: Bacteria > Planctomycetota > Planctomycetia > Pirellulales > Lacipirellulaceae > JABDGM01. Next base: position 5,006 of record JABDGM010000020.1, read on the forward strand.
CAAGCTCGGGATGCACGATTCGGGTTATCTGCCTTCGGCCGAGCTTCGCGAACGGGCGGAGACGACTGAGAAACGTGACGGAAAATGGCTGAAGGGTGAAGTACACGATCCGCGGGCAGCGAAGTTAGGCGGCGTTGCCGGGCATGCGGGACTTTTCAGCACGGCGGAGGATCTGTCGATTTATGCCACGATGATGCTGCAGCACGGCAAGTATGCCGGCGAGCGATTGTTAAGCCCGTCAATGTTTGCGGAAATGACGCGGGCACGTGATATCAACGGTCAGCGACGAGCCCTTGGCTGGGATAAACAGAGCGGCTATTCGCGCAATCGCGGCGAGCTTATGAGCGATTCGGCATTTGGCCACGGGGGATTTACGGGAACCTCGATGTGGATTGATCCGCAGATGAATCTGTACGTAATCTTTTTGGGGGATCGATTACACCCGAATGGTAAAGGCGAAGTGAATGATTTGGCGGGCCGAATTGGAACGATGGCGTGCGCTTCGACGCTGCGAGCGCCGCAGACGCGGACCGAACCGAGCCGACCTGCCGAAGGTTCAGGGAGTGCTGGTGGGTCGCTATCAAAGAGCGAGCCAGTAGCGAAGCCAGTGGTGGGCGCAGCCAAACCCGCTGGCAACGTGAAGCTCGGTATTGATGTGCTCGAAGCAGATGGGTTCAAGCTGCTGGATGGCAAACGCGTTGGGCTGATCACGAATCAGACTGGCGTCGACTCGAAGCACGTCACCACGATCGAGCGGTTGCACGACGCGAAGAATGTGAAGCTTGTTGCACTGTTCAGCCCGGAGCATGGGATTCGCGGGGCGCTGGATCAGTCGAAAATCGACGATACCGTCGACGAGCCGACGGGCGTGCCGGTGTACAGCTTGTATGGCGAGAGTCGGAAACCATCCGAAGAGCAGTTGTCGAAGATCGATGTAATGGTGTTTGATATCCAGGACGTTGGGGCGCGGTTCTATACGTATCCCTCGACGATGTGTTTGGCGCTCGAAGCAGCGGCCAAAGCGGGGAAGAAGTTCGTGGTGCTCGATCGGCCGAATCCGATTGATGGCGTGACGATCGAAGGGCCGTTGCTGGATAAGGGTCGCGAGTCTTTTGTGGGGTTGCAGCGATTGCCGATTCGGCATGGACTGACGATTGGTGAAATTGCCACGATGTTTGCTAAGTCGAAAGGGATCGAGGATTCGCTCGCGGTCGTGAAAATGGATGGGTGGCGGCGCGGGATGAATTTGTTCGACACGGGATTGTTTTGGCTGAATCCGTCGCCGAATATGCGATCGCTGGAGGCCGCCCTGCTCTACCCTGGGATCGGGATGATGGAATTCACGAATATTTCGGTGGGACGGGGGACCGATTCGCCGTTCGAAGTACTCGGCGCGCCTTGGATTGATGAGCAGAAACTAGCGGCGATGGTGAACGACGCGGATTTGCCCGGAGTGAAGGTCGTACCGCTTCGGTTTACGCCCTCGGCGAGCAAATTTGCGAATGAAGAATGCCACGGTGAGACCCAAGTCGAACGATCGAAACCGATCCCAATCAGTGATAATAAAATGAATTC
>JABDGM010000020.1:6590-53726 GCA_013286045.1 Planctomycetota bacterium
TCTCACCGTGGCTCACGCGCTAAACAAGCTTCATCATGACGAATGGAAGCCGGAGAAATGGAAGACGTTGCTTGCGAGCGAAGAGGTGTATCGTCGGACGGTGGCTGGGGACGATGCGAGCGAAATCTTGAAGTCGCTCGAGGCGGACACGGAGTCGTTTCGTCAGCAGAAGAAAGAATTCGAGTTCTACCATTGATGGGCGAGGAAGGATCGACGACGAATGGCCTATTGTCAGTGGCTCGTACGACTTGCATGCTGCGTTGTGATGGCAACACTCGCTGGGGCGGCTGTCGCGCATACGGCGACGTCGGAGCATAGCATGATCGCCACGGTGGATCCGATCGCCACGGATGCGGGCGTGGATGTCTTTCGCGAAGGCGGCAACGCGGTGGATGCCGCGGTGACTGCGGCTCTTACGCTGGGAGTTGTGAACGGCGAGAACTCCGGCATTGGCGGCGGGTGCCTGATTCTGATTCGCACCGCCGATGGGAAGTTTACTGCGATCGATGGCCGCGAGATGGCGCCGGGGGCGGCGAATCGCGATATGTTCGTTCGCGACGGCAAGCCGATGCCGCGGGCTAGTCAGACAGGACCGCTGGCTTCCGGCGTGCCGGGCGCACTGGCCGCTTACAAATTGGCACTCGAACGGTGTGGGACGGTCAGGCTGCCGCGCGCGCTGGCGCCGGGAATTAAGGCCGCGGCCGAGGGGTTTGAAGTTTCGAAATCGTATTCCTCCGCGGTTCGGAGTGTGGAAAACAGCTTGCGGGAATTCGACGGCTCGCGCGAGGTTTTCTTTCGCGACGGCAAGCCGATTGGCGCGGGTGACCACCTGGTGCAAGTCGACTTGGCGAATACTTATCGGCAAATCGCAGAGCATGGCGCGGACTACTTTTATCGCGGCGAGCTGGCGAAGCGGATTGGCGATTGGATGGCGCACAACGGCGGCATCATGACCGCCGAGGACTTTGCGAACTATGAAGCGAAGATCCGCGAGCCGTTACGCTCGACATATCGCGGGCACGAAATCATTGGCTTTCCACCGCCGAGCTCGGGTGGTGTGCATGTGGCGCAGGTGCTCAATATCTTGGAGAATTTCGATATTCGAGCGATCGCGAAGGACGACCCGATCAAGGCCTCACACATCACGGCGGAGGCGTTCAAATTGGCGTTCGCTGATCGCGCTTATTGGTTAGGCGATGCGGATTTTGTAAGCGTGCCGCGCGGTCTGACGGATAAGGGGTACGCCAAGGAGTTGGCGGCCAAGATCGATCCGGATAAGGCGATGGAAGTGCCGGGGCATGGGTCACCGCCGAATTATGCGCAGGATGTTTTCGGAAGGCATACGACGCACATCGCGGCGGCAGATGCAGCGGGAAATTGGGTGGCGATCACGGCGACCGTGAATACCACGTTTGGTTCGAAAGTGATTGTGCCGGGGACGGGCGTTGTGCTGAACGACGAGATGGATGATTTCTCGATTTACCCGGGTCAGCCGAATGCGTTCGGGCTAGTTGGGGCGGAGAACAACAGCGTGGCGCCGGGCAAGCGGCCGCTGTCGAGCATGAGCCCTACGATTGTTTTGGATCCGCATGGAAAACCGGTGCTCACCGTGGGGGCTGCGGGCGGGCCGAAGATTATTACGCAAGTGATACTGACAATCATGCGGGTGCTGGATTTTCAGCAGTCGCTGCCGGAAGCCGTGGAGGCTCGTCGAATTCATCATCAGTGGCGGCCGAATGCGGTATCTTATGAGAAGGGGCTGGATGAGAAAGTCGTTGAGGGGCTTCGGAAGCGGGGTCACAATGTCGAGGAGCTGGAAAGCGGCGGTCGAACTCAATCGATTGGGATCGACGCGGCTGGCAAGCTCGTCGGGGTGGCGGACCCACGCACGGTAGACGGTAAAGCGGCCGGGAATTGAGTTTTGAAGAACTGTTAAACGTGACCGTTTGCCGTTAATCCGAATAACTTGAGCGACTAAACGATGACTCGCACATTTGCCGCGGCGATTTTCGCCGGCACCCTCGCGTCCCTATTTGCGTCCCAGGGCAATAGCAACGACAAGGCCGACGATGGAAGACCCTTCGCGCCTGGTCCGGTTGCCGTAGGCACGCAGCCCAAAGGCGGGCTGAGTGGGAAGATCGTGTATACCCACGGCGGACACGGTTACACGGCCGAAAACAAAGGCGATGGCCACTGGAGCTGGCAGCGCGGGCCGGGCCATCAGATGATCGAAGATCTGGGAAATTATGACCAGATGGCGTTTTTGGTTGACTATCTTTTCCGAGCTGGGGCGACGATCGTGCCGCAGCGCCCAGTTGGGCACCAGACGAATGAAGTCATCCTGGACAACACCGATGACGATGTGAAGTTCGTCGGCGAGTGGGAGGACGGCAGCGGCCCGATTTATTTCGGTAAGGCGGGCAGCGTTCCTTACCGGCAAGCTCATACCTCGAAAGATGAAACGGCGTACGCGCGCTACACGCCGAAGATTCCCGAGGCCGGTTTTTATCCGGTTTACGCGTGGACTAGCTCGGGCGGCGATCGAGCGACGGATCAGCTATATCGTGTCCATCACCCGGGCGGCGATACGGAGGTGACCGTCAACCATCGGCGTGTAGGAAACGGGCCCGTCTATCTTGGCACGTACTACTTCGATGAAGGCCGGGGTGGATACGTTGACATCAGCAATCGATCTGAAAGCGCGGATAGCGTCGTCGTGGCCGATATGATTCGGTTCGGCAATGGCATGGGGGATATCGATCGGGGCGGCGGTGTTTCGGGTTTTTCGCGCGAGGATGAGGCGGGGCTGTATTGGGTAATGTGGCATGTGAATCATGCGCAGGGCATTGCCGAGAGCGATTATCGAGTGACGGATATTGATCGCCAGGCGACGATCTCGCTTTCGCCGCGATATGCAGCGTTCATGAATCGCGAAGCCGACGGTCGGCTCAAAGATCGCGTGTTTGTGAGTTTCCACTCGAACGCGGGCAGCGGGAAAGCTCGGGGCGTGCTGGGGCTGCTCAACGGCAACAACGATCCCACAACGGCCACGCCGAACCAGTTGCTGCTGGCCAAGTCGTTGGCTCAAAAAGTGAACGACGACCTGGTCGCCCAGAATGGGAAGTTCGAGCACGACTGGCACGACCACGGTGATAAAACGACGCTAGATCGCGACGACATCGAGTTCGGCGAGATCAATAACAAGTACATCAACAATGAATTCGATGCCACAATTGTGGAAGCTGCGTTTCACGACAATTCGGAAGATGCGCAGTTGATGCGAGATCCGAAGGTACGCGACGCCGTGGCACGCGCCACGTATCAAGGGTTGCTGACTTATTTCCGCACGGTGGACAACAACACGACGCCGGCCGTTCGATTGCCATCCGCGGTGACTGGTCTCCACGTTGAATCGAACGGAGCCGGTTTGGCTACGATTTCGTGGGTTGCCCCGGCGACAAATTCTTATTTGGGAGATGCGGCAACCGGGTACCGCATCTATGGGTCGACCAACGGTTACGGCTTCGATGGGGGAACAGCCATTGAAGGCGAAAAGTCTACTTCGGCGAACCTTAAAAGTCTCGATCCGAAACAGGTTTACTATTTCAAGGTGGTGGCGGTCAACGAAGGGGGTGAATCGGCGCCGTCTGAAGTTGTCGCGGTGTTGCCGAGCGGCGGGGCGAAACAGGTCTTGGTCGTGAACGGCTTTGATTGGATCGATCGGACGATGGACCCGAAACAACCAGTCGGCAAAAACGGGAATACCGTGGATCGCGTGCGGCCCCAGCAGAGCAACTCACGCGATTACGTGATTCAGGTCGCGACGGCGGTCGAAGCTGCTGCACCGGATACTCACGTGGAGAGTTCGAGCAACGAGGCGGTAATCAGCGGCGCGGTCGACCTTAGCAAATATCACAGCGTCGTTTGGATTTTGGGTCAGGAATCGTCGAAGAATCGGACGTTCGACGAGACGGAGCAGAAAAAGGTGGAGGCCTACATTGCGGGCGGTGGTAATTTGCTGGTCTCGGGAACTGAGATTGGCTGGGATCTCGATCACGAGGATCACGGTCGCGAGTTCTTTCAGAAAACGCTGAAGGCCCGTTTTGCTGCGGATGATGCCGACGCGCACGAGGTGAACGGCGCGCCGGACAGTATCTTCGCGGATTTGCCGAAAGCTAAGTTCGACGACGGCACGGAGTTTTATGATGCTGCCTACCCGGATGTCATAACGCCCGAGGACGGAGCGAAGGTGGCTTTTATCTATGCAAACGCGGCCGGCGCGGCCGGAATCCAGGCAGCCGGATCGGGCGGCCGCGGAAGCGTCGTTGTGCTCGGCTTCCCTTTCGAGACGATCACACCGGTCGCCGATCGAGCGGCCGTGATAAAACGTGTGCTCGATTTCTTTGATGCGAAGAAGTGACCGCAGGCATTGGCAGCGGCAAATTAGTAGAGTGTGAGGGCGACCTAACCAAGCCCCAGCGCCTGTTTCTGCGCTCTCTGCGTGCAGAAATGGAAAATCTCCATTCGGCGCAGCAAACTCTTAACTTTGCGTTTTTCCCGCGTTTCCCACAAAATCCGCGAACATTTGCTTGACGGACGTAGCAATCGCTTTGCATGATATAAGTTGGAAACGGGAAGAGCGCGGCTTGAATACGTCGCATGGCGACCGACTTCGGGCGCGGTTACGGTTTTTAAGATCAGGCTAAGTACTTGCTTCTAAAGATTGGGGAGTAGCTAATGTATCGCATATCCCGTTTGGTTCTTCCTACAGCGCTCATTGTGCTGGGTTTGTCGGCTGTCGCCCCTGCGGCAACTCTTTACAGCGACAACTTCAATTTGCCGACGGATAGTACGAATTGGACCACTAACGTGGCGCCTGCCGCCAACGCTTCCACTCAAGACGCGACGTTCGGGTTCGACTACTCAGCCTTTGGCATTCCGGCGGCTCCTGGCTCCTCCGACACGCTTGGTTTGCGTCTGCGGGCGAACATTCCAGGCAGCGCTTTGGTTCCGGTAACGACTCGTCCGGCCGGCGTTACATCTGGCCTGTCGGTTTCTCCGACGGGAAAGAATTTCGGCTCGAACTATGTGGTGTCGTTCTACGCTTGGTCAAACTTCAATGGCTCGCCGAATGCCTCTGGTCTGGCCGACAATGGCAATTCGGAAGGCGGCACCAATAACGTGCTGTTTGCGGCGGGCACTTCGGGCACGGTGCCGTTAGTTGTGGCTAACACGACTCTGGCGAGCGGTGCGTCTATGGACGGCATTGGCTTTGCCACGACTGGCGATGGCGGCATCACTAACGATTACCGCGTGTACCCAAAATCAGGAACGATTTCTCCGATCACGACGCTTAATGCCGGGTCTTATGCGAACACGAACGCGTATTACACGAGTCTGTTCCCAGCGGTAGCAGCCCCGGCCATCCAGCAGACGTTGTCCACCGCCGAATATGGGTTGGACGCCGCCAACACGCAGGCTGGGCTGACTCAGGTTGGTGCGTTTGGTTTTGCCTGGCACAAGGTTCAGATCGTCATGAACGGCAACGTTGCGTACTGGTTCATCGACAACGCTGCGATCGGCAGTTTGAATACCAGCGCAATTACGCTGGGTGGCAACAACATCGCACTCGGCGTGTCGGACGTGAATTCGAGCACGACCCGGCATCCGTCGCTGCTCTTTACCGTATTCGACAACCTAACGGTTGAATCGGTTCCAGAGCCGTCGACTGTGTGCTTGAGCCTGCTGGGATTGGTGGGCCTATTTGGTGGCCGCCGACGCGGTTGCTGAGCTGACGGAGCATGATCTTTGGGGGGACATGTAGTTCAATCGACGAGAAACAACTAATACCCAAAGAGCTGGGAAAAGTTTTTTACCACTGAGGAGTAGCTGATGCATCGACGATTTTTTGTGAGTTTATTCGCGGCACTGTGCTTTGCAGCACGGGTAAATGCGGCAACCTTGTATAGTGATGATTTCAACGTTGATGACAGCGCAAGCTGGAATATCAATAAAGCCAACACAGCTTCCAGCAGTACGTCGCTACCGGTTAGTGATACCACAAATAGCGCTGAGTTCGGCTACGACTACGGCACGAACATGGGGATTCCGGTAGCGCCACATACTACGGATAGTTCGACGAAAGGTCTGCGCCTACGGTCGAATATTAGTGGCGGCATCAGTGGTGCGGTCTCCGTTTCGCCGACCGGCTTAAGCTTGCCAGCCGCAGGTTATCGGCTTCAGTTCGATGCCTGGGGAAACTTCGTCAATGGCGGTGCGAACTCGACCGAGGCGATGAGCGTGGGCATTGGAACAACTGGGACTGTCCCACAATGGTCTTTTAATCCGAATGGTGCGCTGGGATTTGCTACGGTTCGCGATGGTGGCACTACGAATACTGACTTTCGGGTTTATTTGAACAGCGGCAACCAAGCGGCAACGACCGGTTACTATCAAGCCGGAAATACCGCAGCCAGCTTGGACAATGCCAATAGTTACTACAGTTTCTTACCAGCGCAAACTGTGCCTGTAGCGCAAGTGACGCTGTTTCCGACTCAGGCGGGTACCGCTACTCCCGTCGGAACGATCTCTTTCGCATGGCATACCGTTACCGTTGATAATGATGGTACGGACGCAACTTGGAGCATCGACGGAAAAGCGATCGCAGTCGTACCGCTTTCGGCGGCGACGTTGGCTGGCAGCAATTTCTATCTCGGTTCGTTTGATACGAATAACGGATCGAGCAGTGGAAACGGCCAACTGTTGAACTTCGATCTAATTGACAATCTGTCCGTTATTAGTGTTCCTGAGCCGAGCACGATCGCCCTTTGCCTCCTTGGCGCGATGGGCTTGGTGGCCGGTCGTCGGCGTGGTTAAGTTCGAATTGTGACTGATTTTAAAAGGCCGAGCGGCTTGGCCGCCGGCCTTTTTTTAATCGTTAAGCGCAAATGATAGATCCGGAGCACCACTATTTGCGCAAAATCGAGGAATAAGTTCGCAAAAGTGCGTGCGGACTGCGCAAGTCGTTGTTAGAATGACGGTTGTGCTATCAGATGCCACGGACGGCGAAAGCGTTTTCAGACTTGAGGATGTAAAAAGATTTCGGCTGAGACGCAGATTGTTTTTTCAGGCGCACGTGGGGCAAATAGGAGCTCGTGGGGTTTTTTGAGCATGCCGATCTCGGCATCGCCTGCTTGGCCTTGCGCATTCAGCGGCATTGTGTGCTGATAGTTCTGTTTTACCTCTGGGGATGTCTGGTAACTCGCGCGCGTCTGCGAGTCCAAGACGGGCAACAACATTTTGATTTATAAGCGACGCGATTGAATTGGTTTCACCGGGAGAATATATGATGCGACAATCGATGGTACGAACTCTTAAGTATTCGCTGGCAGCAAGCTTGATCTTGGCCGCGGCGCCGGCGGTGAGTTTTGCGACACCCTATGCGTCGAATATTAGCATAGATCCCACTACGAAGGCCGTCACTTTTATTTTGAACCAGCCTTCGACCACGCTGAAGTACAGCATTAATGGCGGCACGCCCGTCACGCTCGATGGAACTACTGTCGGTACCAAGACGTTTAACTTAGGTTCGCTCGCGAACAAGTTCTCGATCATCGCCGACAACACGGATGCGGCGGGCTACAGCGTTCCGATTGGCGGACAGCTTGCCATCGCGAATAGCGGCCTGACGCAACCGGTGAATGCGTCCGGGTTCAACCAGATTGGAAGCGACACCAACACGTTGAACATGTTCAACAGTCCGCGTGGCGTGGCGGTAAGCAACAATCCGAATGCTGCGAACTTTGGAACGACCTACGTCTCGAATTCCGCGTCGGGCGGAACGACCCGAACCACCGGCAAAGGCATCTACGCGATCCATGCTGATGGTACCGACGCCTATGGCTATGGAGACACGGCTCAAAACCCAAATACGCAGGATGGTATTACTGCCTGGACTGACTCGAGCTCGAACAGCCCGTTCCGCTTGACCGTCGGCCCGACGGGCGACGTGGTTGCGGCCAATTATGCCTCGGCTAGCGCGAATGTTTACTATATGAGTCCGAACTTGCAGACGGCCCATTACTTGTTGACCGGAATTAACGGGACTGCGCCGACCACAGATGTTGGCAACGGCGATGGGACGGTGCAGCCGGCACATCAGTACCACGGCAGCATCGAGGGAGTGGCTGTCGAGGGGTCGCTGGGGCAAGGCAATCTTGTGATCCACACGCTCGACGAACAGTTGACCAGCGCGCACGTGTCCGGAAATACCGCGGACAACCACGATAATCGCTACAGCATTTGGAAGTACTCGATTGGCGGCACGGCGAATGTCGATACCCCTAATTCGGACCCGGATGCCGGGAGCCCCTTCGGCTTCACGGGAAAGCCGACTTTGGAGGCCAGCCCTGGCAATTTCGGTGACTTCTTCACAGGTGGCATTGTCGAGGATATGGATCGTGGGGCCGACGGCAAGCTTTACTACATGCAAAGCCGCTCCGCGGGTGGCGAACCTGGAATCGTGGTCACGGACCCATCTGGAACCAAACTCTTCGATTCGTTAACCGCAAGTCGGACACTTCTAGCTAATCCGACTGCGAACGATATTTTGACGACGCTGCGTGGCATGGCTGTTTCGCCCGACCAAAAGTGGTTGGCGGCGATTACGAACATTAATGCCGTTGTGGCGATTCCATTGATAAGCGGCATTCCGGATCTCGCCAATATGCTTGTCGTAGACACCACGAATCATACTGGCAGTGCCCGCGATATTGGCTTTGATGCCGCGGATAACATTGTGTACGTGAGCAGCGGTCAGGGGCTTCTTCGAACGTTAGCGCTTGGCGGGCACACGACGACCACGCTAACGTACGACCCGTCTTTGGTGGCCGGAAGCCAGTTTGGCTTTGCGCTTTCGACTGGCAGCGTGGGGCTGGCCGGGGACTATAACGGAGACGGAAAGGTCGATGCAGCCGATTACGTGACCTGGCGTAACGGTGGCAGCCCGAATCCAAATTCGCCCGCTGATTACAACACGTGGCGTGCGAACTTCGGCAACCACAACGGCAGCGGCAGTGGGCTGGGCGGCAGTGCCGCAGTGCCAGAACCTGCGTCGTTGGCACTACTCGCGTTCGGCCTGGTTGCCGTGCTTGGTAATCGCCGGAGTCGTTAGTGTAAGCTGGACTCAAGTTCGATTTGAAATGTATTTGAACGATTCAGCTGGTGCGCGGCGTTTGCCGCGCACCAGCTTTTTTGAAATGATTTAGTCGGGCACGCGACTGTCAGCCGTCGCGTGACCGCGTCAATCTTTCTGGCTAATTTGAACGCAACGCGGTAAGATTCGATCAGTTAGGCTGCTTAATTATCTGCCTATATTAGTTAAATATCGCCAGGCGATCCTTGGGGATTCATTCATGCGCAATTGCCATTCGTGCCGTAAAGGAAGCCGTCGTTCCACTGGTTTCACGCTCGTGGAACTATTGGTGGTCATCGCGATCATTGGGATTTTGGTAGCGCTTCTGTTGCCAGCGGTGCAAGCCGCGCGCGAAGCGGCGAGGCGCAATCAGTGCAAAAATAACCTAAAGCAGCTTGCGCTGGGTTGCATGTTGCACTCCGACACACAGAAGTACTTGCCATCGGGTGGCTGGCGCGATTCGTATGGGCCGGATCCCAATCGTGGATTTGGCGGTAAGCAGCCCGGCAGCTGGTTTTACAACATCTTGCCGTACATCGAAGAACAATCGCTCCATGATCTTGGGAGAGGCCAAACGTTCGATGGCCAGACCGGTAGCACCGCGTACACGACGGCGATGCTCCAACTCTTGCAGACGCCCGTTTCGATATTCAACTGCCCGACGCGCCGATCGGTGAAGCTTTATCCGCGGCTCACGAGCGCAGGGGCCACGCCTCCTTGGCTTCCCGCCACCTATGTTAACGTAAAGGCGGATTACGCGGCGAATGCGGGCGATGCGCAAAACAGCGCGGGCGATGGTTTCAATGGAACTGCAGTGTGGCCGGGCAGCGGGTTGACCTACACGCAGATCGACGGTCAGCAACAGTGGACCAATACGAGCTGCGCCTTGGTGGCCAGCCACACGGGAGTTCCCGCTCCGGGAATTTGGTGCCAATCGGGCGTGATCTTCTATCACAGCGAAACGAAGTTCCAGCAGATCACCGACGGTACGAGCAATACTTACTTGGTCGGCGAAAAATTCATGGAACCGGGCCAATATGAGCAGGTGCTTACGTCTCCACAGGGATCTACTTCAGCCGGCAGCATCACAAACCCCGGAGGCTATGGCGACAATCAGTCGGCCTACGATGGCTTCGAGTGGGACAATGAACGAACGACTTGGAACACCCAACTCAATGCCACCGACGGTTCGAACTGGGGACCATTCCAAGATCGGGACAATATAGACTTCCCGGCCGCTTACGCGTTTGGAAGTGCGCATGCGGGCGGCATGAATATGGCCATGTGCGATGGCTCGGTACACTCGATATCGTACGACATCGACCCGGCCACTCATCGCTATCTCTCGGTCAAGAATGACGGTCAGACAGTGACGTTGCCGTAACTCGGCAAAGTTATCATCTTGACCGAGCCACAAGCTTTTAGGCAAAGCGACTACTATTCATCGCTCTGCGAAGATGGACTTGCCGTCACTTTCCATTCTTAAGTGCGAAGACCATATTTCGGCTTTTAATAGCTGGGTCGTCGTACGATACTTCCTGTCCCAGCGTGGTGTTCGTATTGTAGCGGGCAGGGATCGTCTCCTTGCCATTTTCAATCCTCGAGACGCGAACCTTGTAAAGACCGATCTGAATGCCGCCGGGATCCCTCGGGGTCGGCCGGTCTTCGGGCCGAATCGTTGGCATGGCTTCGCCATTCGCCGTTGTGACGGCTATGGCGGGCTTAATCTCATCTCCCAGAAATACCTCAGGTTCGAAGGTGATGGTCGCGCCGGCCAATGGTTCGCCGTCGAGCGTAACGCGGCAGCGAACGTAGGTAAGTCCGGTCTTCATCGCCTTCCAGGCATTTACGCGTGCGGCCACTTCGTCAGCACTAACGCCTTTGTCCCCATTGGAATCTAAGGTGCTCAAAGCAGCTTTGAGTCCAGGGGCCTGTTCAAGCTCTGGTCCCGAGACAATACCGTCGCCGTTCTTATCGTACATCTCCATCGCTTTCTTTCCGGCGGCAGAGGCCTCGATGTAGGGTTGCTTAACCGCGGAGGGGCCCGAATTGCACGCGGCAATGGGGAGTGTCGAAAGCGTTGCGAGAGAAAACAACCATGGGTAACGGCAGGCGAAGGACATTGCAGCTCCTATTTTGCGGTCCGCGATGCGGCGGTGAGTATCTTGGTGCATTCAGCATACGTCGACAGTGCGTCCGAACGCAATTCTCACATCGTGGAGATGTGGCTTGCGCCGTTCGCGCGAGCCAGTGATGCCGGTAGGCGAGATTCGACGGCAGAGGTTGTGCGGTGAGAATTCGCCAGGCTGTGTAAGCACGTTTTGAGCAACGATCGATCTCTCGTCTTAGAACCGTATGAGGCGCTCAACTGTTTTTCTGCACAGGTAAAAACGTGAAGGGGCTTCGGGGAACTGCAAGAGAAGCTGTAAGTTCGGCAAGCGCGTCGGCCCCATGCAGCGAGAGCTAACGCTCGGCGGAGCCGGGGGACTGCCGGGCGTAGCGGCAAAGTCTCCTGGCCTCTACGTTCGCGAAATAGCTCAACTGAATGCGCTTTCATAGCTAATCCTTGCTGTCGGTTTGCGAGAAAACGAGAGATTATTGCGCAGTTTTTATTTGCACGCTTTCCAGACCCGGTTATTCTGAATCTAGCGAAATGGCCGAAAGAGGGGGCTCTTACATCGGCCATATATCCTTCACTCCTTTGGTTCTCGTGGGCGGGAGAAACCCTTCTTATGAAATTCTGCAAAGTTTTCTTTTCTATCCTGTTGGTCCTCCTGAGTAGCGCCGCGACGCTTCGCGCTGCGGATAAATGGTTTGATATCAACGGAACCACACCCGGCGGCGGGCCCGATGGTAACGGGTTCTATGATGGCGCGTGGGACACGACGACCTCGGATTGGAATACCGATCCAACAGGCGTTGCTGCTCCGACGACCTGGTCTAACGGTGATATTGCTCACTTTTACGCCGGCAATGATCCGACGGCGTTCGGCGGCATCAGTGTTTCCGGAAGCATAAACCCCGGCGGCATGGAAGTGGAGGAAGGGAAGGTACAGCTTGTAGGTACGATTAACATGGGCGCCAATCCTTGGAAAATCGACAACGGCGCCGAGTTCGTAATCTCGATCGCGAGTCAGGTGATGTTCGCTGCTCCTGGTAGCATCTTGACGATGGATGGTGGCAAGCTAACGAACAACGTTGTCGGCAACGGAAGCGGCATTATTGGTGCCACGAATTCTGGGATTCAGCTTACTGTCAATGGCGGGACGTTCAACACGCCGAACGGCGGTCCCCAAGGAATAGATGACCCTTCGTCCACTTACAGCATTATGGTGTACACGAACCCTATCACCATGGCTTCTGGCGTAACAAGTGCCACGCTCCATAAAACCGGTCATGGAGAGCTTCGCGCCGTCACCGGCGGCAACTTCACCAGCCTGGATATTCAGCAGGGGCTTTATCGGGTTAACAATACGAGCGGTGGGGACACTGCTTTCGGTGCGGCGACCGGCACGGTAACGATCGCGGGCGGCGCTGTAGAGAACACATCGCAAGGCGCGGCAATTGGCACCAGTACTGGAATTACTTCGCCCGCGACACGAAGTTTCGTGCTTTCCGGAGTGGGAGCTACGAATGACTCTGCGATAACACTGAGCGCTAGTTGGGTAATTAATGGGCCGATAAGCGGACCTGGAGGTTTCATTCTCAACGGTTGGCAGCGCGGTGATGCTGGCACGGTTATTGGCGGCCAGGCGAATATTTTGACGCTTGGCGGCACAAATACCTACGGCGGTAATACGACGATCGGGTTTGGCACAATCATCGCCAATGGCGGGAATGCTATCCCGAATACGTCGCGCGTTTCGATCTCGACTCGAAGCTCGTGGGGCAACGGCACCCCGGCGACTAACAATACTGCCACGTTTCAAGTTGGTGCCTCGGGCACGGCAACCACGGAAACGATTGGCTCGCTCGATGGCGGCAACGCAACACGCGGCATCGTGAGCATTCCGAACGCTGGGTCGGTGCTCATTACGGGTGCCGATGGCACGTCTTCAACCTTCAGCGGCACGATCAGTGGCGCTGGTGGCTTGCAGAAGACCGGGGCTGGCACGTTTACGATGGACGGCGTTAAGAGTTACACCGGAACAACGAAAGTTCTCGGTGGAATCTTGAGCACGAACAGCGCATCGCTGGCGGACACTGCCGATGTTTACGTGAATAACGGTGGGTTCTTTAACCTGAACTTTTCTGGCGGCGATACGATTAAGTCGCTGTTCCTCAATGGCGTGGCACAGGCTATTGGTAGCTGGGGTGGGGCTGGCTCGGGAGCCGCCAATATCAGCGCCCTGTTGACGGGCTTGGGTACCTTGAACGTGACCTCCGCCGGGGCGCCCCCGGGAGTTGCCGGCGACTATAACGGCAACGGTGTTGTCGATATGGCCGATTATGTACTGTGGCGTAACGGCGGCCCGCTTCAGAATGAAGTCAACTCGATTGGTACGGTCGACTCATCGGATTACGATGCGTGGCGTACCCGGTTCGGCAACACTTCGGGCAGCGGCAGCGGTTTGAGCGCCGGTTCCGCAGTGCCCGAGCCGGCGACGCTCGCCCTCGTTGTACTCGGCGGGCTCGGCCTCATCGGCCGTCGTCTTGACCGCTAATTGGACGTTTTCTGCTTGACAAAGGGGGGCGAGGCCCGAGCATTGGGGGGTCGCCCCCCTTTGCTTATTTCGGGTAGCTTTGCGCTAATGCGCGAAAGACCTGCGCTCGCGATTCGTTGCTGATTTAGTCAAGCGTGGATTAAAATAAAGTGGGGGCAGGCCAAGGACATCGTCTCACCAGCGTTCCAGGCGGAACAATCGAGGTAAGGATGTTAGTCTTTCATAGTCGAGCCGCGGGTGTACTGCGTGCGCAAAGACGCTCATTTCGGCTTAGCGGTTTGCAAACGCGAAGGCCTGGTGCGCTAACTGGCGGATTCACGCTGGTTGAGCTGCTAGTTGTCATTGCCATCATTGGCATCTTGGTGGCGCTGTTGTTGCCTGCGATCCAGGCGGCCCGCGAGGCGGCCCGTCGCGCGCAGTGCCAAAGTAATCTCCACAATGCTGCATTGGCGGTGCTGAACTACGAATCGTCGAAGAAGGTGTTACCGAACGGAGTCACCTATGACGATTCGGCTGCTGGGATGCCAGCCGGGTCGTTTTATGCTTGGGGAACAACTCCTACTAAGAAACTAGGCCCGAACTGGATTATCGATATTCTGCCTTATATGGAAGAGCAATCGCTGCATGATAAATTCGATCCCAACACGTTCAAAGCGCCTTACGAAACCATAGGCGTCAACGACCCAACGGTTGGTAGCCTGAACTATATCGCGCGCGGCACTTCGATTCCTTCCTTGATTTGCCCCAGTGATCCTTACACAAGGACACTGTTTACCGACCTTGGTAACAATTGGGCGCGCGGCAATTATGCGGCGAGCGTTGGTCGTGGGTTTATGGGATATGCGGGATATATCAACGGTCCCGGAGACACGCCAAACCAAGCGGTAGGCCAGGGCAACTGGTCGTCCAAAAGTGCTCGAGGCGTTATGGGGCCCAATGTGGCCGTCACCATGAGAAGAATCACGGATGGTACGAGCAAGACGATCATGCTAGGTGAAATCCGTGCTGGCATTAATGAACGGGATGTGCGCGGTGTGTGGGCAATGGGTGAGCCAGGAGCAAGTTTGATCGCGATGTACGGCGGCGGCAGCGACGACGATGGGCCTAATGCACAATACGCGAACGGCGACGATACATATACGCCGACGCTTGGCGATCCTAAAGGAACTTGCGGCGTTCGCACGGACTCCGTGTCTCTCGCTGAGGGCACGAGCAGCGGGCCCGCCGGTACAATGAGCATGGACCAAGCCACCGTTCGAAGCAAACATCCTGGGGGCGCTCACGTGGCGATGTGCGACGGAAGTGTGACCTTCATAACTGACGACATCGAAACGACGGGCTGCTACAACAGTGCTTCTTGTTGCACCGCGTGGGATTACATGATTTTGAGTGGCGACGAGGGCGCGGTAGGCTCGTATAACGGCGGAAATATTCATACCGGAATAATGCCGTAGTTCTTGCTCCTAACGCTTTCGATATTCTATTCTCATTTGCCCGTTCTCATGCATCGCAAATCTATCCGAAAAGCGTCATGGTTGTTTACCAGTTTTTTGATTGCGGTTGCGTGTTCTGGATGCAATAAAGGACCCCGCATGTACCAAGTGCGGGGCAAGGTTTCTTTCACCGGCGGGCCTGCGCCGCATGCGGGTGTAAGCATGGTTACTTTCCAACCCGCCAAGGATAGTACCGCGGAGGTGCGAAGGCCCGCGACGGGGCCGATCGAACCCGACGGATCGTTTATGATGTCAACGCGTATCAGTGGCGATGGAGTCAATGCGGGCGACTATTCCGTTCAATTTAATATTTCCAAGGGGCCGATGGATCCCACGTCCCTAATTCCGGCAAAATACACCGACGTTAGCGCCCCTCAGTACAAAGTCACGGTCGACCACGATATTAACGATCTTGAATACACGATTGATATGTCTGCTGGGACTAGTGGGAAGTAGGCATTCGTTCTTTAGCGCACTGATTGGGTATCGCGCCTGGTATTCGCCGCGGCGGGGGAGGGAGACGCCGAATAGGCGCCTCGCGGTTATGAAGTGCTGTAGGTCTTTCCATCGGCGGCCGCTCGGATTCACGCTAGTCGAGCTGCTGGTCGTCATTGCCATCATCGGCATCCTCGTGGCGCTGCTCTTACCGGCGATTCAATCGGCGCGTGAAGCCGCGCGGCGCACGAGCTGCGTGAACGGTCTCAAAAACATCGCGCTCTCTTGCTTGAACTATGAATCGGCCAAGGGCGCGCTTCCGCCGGGCAGCACGTTGCCAATACCTTACAAGGGAGATACGTCGAGCGGGATCGGCTGGCCTGTTCTGATTTTGCCGTATGTCGAAGAGAGCACGGTCAGCGAGGCAGCACTCGCCGAATATAAAACGACCGGCGACATGTATCGAGACACTCCCGAGATGACTGCGCTCAATAGCATGATGTTGCCGGTGTATTTGTGCCCGAGCGACCCCGAGCTTAAATATCAATTGGAAAAGTACGGCACTCCTGGAACGGCTGCGAAGAATCGCAAAGGCATGAGCTACTCGGGAGTGCTAGGTTCCTACTACAGTCGCACGGGAGTCTCGAAGACGACCAAGACGGCGGGTATTTATTGCGTCTGGGGAAATCCGAACCCGCAGGACCTGTTAGGCCCGAACAATTTCGATGGGCTTTTGATTCACGATTGGGGGGTGCGGCTTAAACAAGTCACCGACGGTACAAGCAAGACGATGATGATCGGCGAACGGACGTATCAAATTCGGGCGTGGATGATCGGAGCCTACTTCACGACGCCGACCGACCCGCCGTTCAATGTCCACTCGTCGGTTCCTCCCTACGGCCCGCAGCCTGAGACGGCGTTTTTCGCTTGCAAGAATATCAACGATATTGCACTGCTCAATCATGATCCTTACACGGGCTGCTATATCGGTCACGACAACTCGATGGGAGATCGCCCGAACGTTCCCGATAGCACGCCGCGCACCATTTCGTGCAATAACCTGCCGTTCGGAAGTTATCACCCAGGCGGGGTGAATTTTGCGTTTGGTGATGGCAGTGTCCAATTCCTGAACGACAATTTAGACACGAAGACGTACCTGGCGATGGGTTCGCGCAACGGCGAAGAAGTGAGCTCGCAATGAGGCGAGCGCGCGGGTGGCGAGCCTGGTGCGCAACTGTGTTGCTGACGGCGACAGCTGTGGGTTGCCAGAAGCCATCGGGCGGCGTGCCGATTCACGGGCACGTTTCTTATCAGGGTCAGCCCGTTGAAAGCGCCGCTGTGATGTTTTATCCGGAGCACGGTCGCGCGGCTGCGGCGAGCACCGACGCGGCCGGCGAGTATCACGCAAGCCTGCCGCCCGGCGAGTATGTCGTGACGGTGAATGTGAGCGTTAAACCTCCGGCTGGTTGGAAGGAAGGCGATCCGATCCCAGCTCCCAAGGTGGTACTGCCAGACAAGTACACAAGCCGGGCAAAAACGAGCGTTAAGGCCAACGTGAAAGCGGACCAAACGGACTCGATTGACTTCGATCTGAAGTAGCGGCTTAAGGAAAGCCGAATATGGCGCGGAAGGCCGTATTTCCCCATGCAAAAGAGATAAACGGCTGCGCAGAAATCTGTTGCCCCGCCTGTAGATGCAATTTAGCTTGGCAGATATAGGCGGCTAAATAGCCGTGGAGCGATCGTTGGAACAGAGAGGCGGAATGCAAAGCAGACGGGCCAACGCAAGTTTCGGGCGCACCATTTCTACGGTGGCGTTGTCGTTCGTCGCGCTTCTAACGATATCCCATGCCGCGTCAGGTCAGCGTGTGCTAGGGGTCGATATTTCGGCTCATCAGGGGAATGTTTCGCAGAGCACTTGGACGAACAATATCGCCGGTGCAGGCCGCTCGTTTGCAATCATTCGCTCAACTCGCGGCGGCACAACCGGTGAAGATCATCGACAAGGCGGCTATCCCTCGGGAGACACCACATTCTACAACCTGTCGCAGCGGTACGATGATCCGTACTTCGTACAGAACATGAATTTCGCGACGAACGCGGGTCTGTTTGCCGGCTCCTATCAGCGCACGCGTGCGGATATTCTTGCCAACACTGTGAATTCAGACGGCGTGACAACCGCGGGCGTCGCGAACAACGGGACGGATGAGGGCACGCACATGATTCAAATGGCGGGCGCGTTCATGCGGCCCGGCTACATGATGCCCGTTATGGATTTCGAGGACGGGCAAACATCGCGCACGCCTGATCAACTGGCCCAATTTGCGATTCAATTCTCCACGAAAATCTATAACACGATGGGGATTCGCCCCATGATGTATATCAATGGCACGTGGTCCAGCACGCTGCAGAGCGTTTCGAACTCGGCGAATGCCGATCCTGCGCTGGCGTTTTTGCGCGATCAGTTGGCGAAGCCGGCAACCAGTACTCCGAGCGTAGTAGGCCCCGCGTTTCCGGCGCTGTGGAATGCGCGATATGACTTGACAGCCAATATCCAAACAGCCAACCCGAAGGATACGGCTTCGACGTTTTACGGGCCTTGGGACGACTATGGGGACTCGCAGCCGTGGGATTTTTGGCAGCACTCAAGTTCGGGCAGCATTTCGGGAATTATTGGCGCCGTTGACTTGGACGTATCGCACGGCGACATCGAATACTTGAAGGACTTTCTAATCCCCGCGCTCTGGACGAACGACAGCAGCGGAGATTGGAGTTCGCTTGGAAACTGGAACAGCGGACAAACCCCGGTGGCGCCCATCCATTCGTCCGGCCAACTGACGCCAATTGGAACTCAGACGCTACCGACACCGCGTTTGCCGGGCGCAGCCGGCAGCGGTCCCACCTCCGGCCAATACGATACCGTCATTCTCGAGCGCCCGAACGCGAACATTACCGTCACGTTCTCCACCGGATCGATCAATATTCGCAAGCTCTACATGCGCGAAACGCTGAATATCACCGGCGGCACGCTCACAATTAACTACGATCCGAACTACGTTTCGGATACGGTCAACTATCCCAACGCGCTGCGATCGGGATCGATTTCGGCGCAGTTCTCGGGGCCGGTGACGCTTGGCGGTAGCGGTAGCCTAAATGTCAATACGCTGCAGGTGGATGCGGCGCAGACCTTCACGTTGCTTGGGAGCTCCGGCACGCTTTCCTTCCGGCAAATCAATTTGATACCCAGCGCTTCGACGCCTGCGCAAATTGCCGTGACGGGCGACGTTAACATCAATCCACTCAACGGTGCGACCGCAACCATCTCTCGTGGGGCGGGCACCGGAAATACTGGCGGCTTGGATCTGCAGGGTGGAACTCGGACGTTCAATGTCGGCAACGGCAGCTCCAACGTCGACCTCGACGTCGCGGTTCCGATTACGAATGGTGGTTTAGTAAAAAATGGAGCCGGCACAATGCGGCTGAGCGCCGCAAATGCCTTTACCGGTGGTATTGCCGTAAACGCGGGAACCCTATTTCTTGATGGCACGAATGGCGCTGGTGTCGCCACGGTTGATGGCGGGGTGTTGGGTGGCGTAGGTTTCGTATCTGCCGTGGTTACGGTTAACAATTCAGGGCATCTCGCTCCGGGCGATGGCAACATTGGCTCTTTTGCCGTCGGTGCCCTGACGCTCAATGTCGGATCCGTTCTCGACTTCGAATTTGGTGCCACCGCCGATCAACTTAATGTGGCTGGGTTAATAAAGCTGAATGGCGGTTCAGTAACGTTGAGCGATTTGGGCGGGCTTGGCTTCGGCACGTACTCTTTAATTCATTACGGCAGTCTCAGCGGCAGCGTCAGCAGCCTTGCAGTATCGACGACCTCGAACAACGAGAGTTACCGGCTAATCGACACGGGTAGCACGATCGATTTGCAGGTGTCTATCCTAGGCGATTTTAATTTCGATGGCGTGGTAGATTTAGGCGACTACGTGCTGTGGCGCAAAGGATTGGGCACGACTTACACTCAGAGCGATTACGACACCTGGCGCACTCACTTCGGTCAAACTGTGGCCGGTGGTGGATCTCAGCTATCTCAAGGCTCTGCTGTTCCGGAACCAGCGACATGCACGCTGGGTATTTGTGCGGCGGCGTTTCTCATCGGGGTCGGCGGACGGCGGCGATCACGGTCAACGCCCTTTTAAATTCGCGGCAGAAGTAGGCGGCGTGCGTAATAACGCGAGCATGCTGCGCTCGGGGTCCTGCAAAACCGGTCGTTTCTAAGTTATTCTAGATGCACCATCGGTCGGCGTTCCGCCCGCAACTCTTTATTGCGGGTTCCGCGCGTCGCGGCAGCGACCTCGGCCGCACGTCAATCTGGAAGTTTCCATGCGCACATCTCGCCGCGCTCGCAGCGTCGGAATTCTGACTTTACTGGTACTAATCGCGGAGTTCTGCACATCGCTCGATCAAACGCTGATGGCGGCCGCGCCGGATTCAGCAGATGGTCCGCCACCCCTTGCGCGCGAGTTTCGCGGCGTTTGGGTGGCGACCGTGAAGAATATCGATTGGCCTTCGAAGCCAGGCCTGTCGGGAGACGACCAGCAACGCGAGCTAATCGCAATTCTGGACAAGTGCATTGATCTGAACCTGAACGCCGTCGTCCTCCAAATTCGCACGCAAGCCGATGCACTTTATCCTTCCCAGCTGGAACCGTGGTCGGAATTCCTTTCGGGCCGCATGGGGCAGCCGCCGAATCCGTACTACGACCCGCTCGAGTTCGCTGTGAAAGAGGCCCATCACCGTGGCCTGCAGCTGCATGTGTGGTTTAATCCGTATCGGGTCCGAGTTCCTCAGCCGAGCGACATTTCGGACAAGGACTCTCCTGAAAAGGATTCGAAGGACCAGGATCTTGCGTCAAATGAAGACGCGCCTGCTACCAAAGGCAAGAAGCGCACTGAGAAAAGTAGTCCTGCTTCCCAGGATCATGCTAGCGTGGCGCATGCCAACATTGTGCGGAAGTACGGCAAGTACCTGTGGTTCGACCCGGGTGAGCCCGAGGCGGAAGAGCAATTCATTGCGGTCCTCAATGACGTCGTCAAACGCTACGACATCGACGGCGTACATATCGATGACTACTTCTATCCGTATGAAGAAAAAGGCAAGGACGGGAAGATTATCCCATTTCCCGATGACGAAAGTTATGCCCGCGCCAAATCGAAAGGGGAAACGCTCGAACTGGCCGACTGGCGGCGGCAAAACGTCGACCACTTGATTCATCGGATGTACGACGAGGTGAAGAAGGCCAAGCCGTGGGTCCTGGTGGGAATTAGCCCGTTCGGTATTTGGCGACCGGGCAATCCGGAAGGTACCGAAGGATACGATCAATACAACAAGCTCTACGCAGACGCCCGAAAGTGGGAGCGCGAAGGCTGGCTCGATTATCTGACGCCGCAGCTCTATTGGACGATGTCGGCCGAGCACCACGGATACGGGTCGCTGCTGGGTTGGTGGGCGGAGCAGAATGTCGAGAAGAGGCACCTGTGGCCGGGCAACTTCACGTCCAAGCTCGAACACAAGCTGGTCGACAAAGACGAAAAGGAAGACAACAAAAAGGAAAAACTGAAAATGTGGGAGGTGGATGAACTGCTCCGCCAAATCGAAGCGACACGCGCTACGCCGGGCGCGACAGGCAATGTTCATTTCAGCATGAAGGCGTTCATGCGCGACTACGGGGGCATCGACGAGAAACTGAAAAACGGACTTTATGCCGAGCCGGCGCTCCTCCCAGAATCATCTTGGCTAGGAGACGAAACGCCCTCGAAGCCCGAGGTTTCTGCCGAAAGCGGTAAAGATGGTCTCGTTATAAAGATGAAGCTCCCGCAAGGTTCTCCTTGGCAATGGCTCGTTCGTACGAAGACTTCGCAAGGCTGGCAGACGGCCGTCGTGGCGGGGGGTGAGAGTCGGTTTACTCTCAAGGGCGCTGCAGATGCTGAACCAACAGAGGTCTACGTGTCAGCAGTCTCACGCTTGAGTCGCGAAGGCGAGGCGACTCGGTCGATCGTGAAGCACCCGAAGTAAGCACATGGCATTCGGCCTAAACTCGAATGAAGTTGTCGAGCCAACGGCCCGTGGGCCGTGGTGGTGGGTTCCTAGCTTATACTTCGCGCAAGGCGTTCCGTATGTTGTCGTGATGACGGTCGCCGTCATTATGTTCAAGCGACTTGGGGTGGGAAACACACAAATCGCGCTCTACACGAGCTGGCTTTATCTGCCCTACGTGATCAAGCCGCTTTGGAGCCCGCTGGTTCAGCGCATCGGAACTCGTCGTGCTTGGGTCGTTGTCATGCAAATGATCGTGGCATTGGGCCTTGCATGCGTAGCTTTTTCGATCCCGCTTGAAAGCTTTCTGCGATGGAGCCTCGTGGCGCTTGCGACGGTGGCAGTTTGTTCCGCTACGCACGACGTAGCTGCCGATGGTTTCTATCTGCTGGCCCTTACACCGCATCAGCAGGCTTGGTTCGTCGGCATCCGCAGCACGGCGTATCGAATGGCGATGATCGCAGGCCAAGGTCTGCTTGTAATGCTGGCCGGTGCGCTGGAATCCTCGACTGGCTTGCCCGTAATTGAGATTCCGATTGTCGCAGCGGCTGCTGATTCGGCGCAACGATCATTCGCACCAGAAGACTTTAAGGCCCCGTCTTCCGCGGATTCGCAAGCAATTCTTGTGGATCAACCCAAGTACGAAATTAGCTATGGTGGAGTGGTCGCCGCAGTGGCCAAATCGACAAAAGACTCTGTCCGCGAGTGGAACGTAAAGCACGGCTTTTATTCAAAACCCGAGACGGCTGCACAAAAGACGGCAGCGAAGGCAGTTTGGTTGCAGCAATTGGAAGCATGGATTCGCTCACGATTTGGCGCAGCGAAAGATCGCGCCGCGCCAGCGCAAGATCGAGTTGGCGACTTCGCAATTGTCTTATTGCGACTTGCTCGGCCCGTCACCAGCGGGGAACAGCAGATCGTACAGTTCGGCCGGGCCAGCGGCGACAGCAATTTCGATGTCGTAGAAGGTGAGCGCTTTGTCCTCAATGACACGAATTCGAGTTATCCGTTTGCGGCAATTGTTCAAATTGATTCGAAAATGAATCAAGCGTCCGAAGCGACATTTGAAGTTCGTTCCGGAAATTTGCGACTTGCGTGGTCCGTAACGTTCTTCATCGTCGCCGGTGGTTTTTTGGCCTTTTGCGTTTATCACTTTCTCGTATTGCCGCGTCCGGCGGTTGACATCTCCGGATCGCAAGCGAACGAAGTGGCAACCGGATTCTCGAGCTTTCTCATTCCCTTCGCGGATTTCTTCCGCAAGCCGCGAATTATCGCGATCTTGGCGTTTTTGCTTTTGTTTCGATTCCCGGAAGCTCAACTCGTCAAACTCTCTACTCCATTTCTTCTCGACTCGCGTGAGGTGGGTGGCTTGGCCCTTACGACAGCGGAAGTAGGCGTTGTCTACGGAACGATTGGTGTCGCCACGCTCACAATGGGCGGCCTGATCGGCGGATTTGTCGTGGCCCGCGGAGGTTTGGGGCGCTGCCTGTGGCCGATGGCGCTCGCGATACATTTACCGAATCTCGCGTTCCTATTCCTTGCGTACGCGCAGCCAGAAAGTCGCTGGCTGATCACAGTTGCTGTTGCGGTGGAGCAGTTCGGATACGGTTTTGGATTTACGGCTTACATGTTGTACTGCGTTTACGTGGCTGCGGGACGATATCAGACCGTGCATTATGCCCTTTGCACCGGTTGCATGGCGCTAGGAATGATGATTCCAGGAATGTGGAGCGGGTGGCTGGAAGAACTTATCGGCTATCAGCACTTTTTTGTGTGGATTATGCTGGCGATGATCCCTAGTTTGATCGCGGTGGCGTTGATTCCTTACGATCGCGATTTTGGTAAGAAAAATGCTCCTCAGCCCGCGGTCTAAGCCGTCTATGACTTCAGATCGACTCGCACCCGAGCCTCCAGCAACGCTGTCGTTGCGCGAAAAAATCGCGCAGCTCATTTTTGTACGAATCGGCTCGAACATGCCGCCGGTGAGGCGAGTCGAGCAGGACGAAGAGCGCGTTGCAAAGCTGCTCGAAGAAAGTCCGTTTGGTGGCGTCCTGCTCTTCAACGGCGGCGACGAGACGAAGCTTGTGCTTGAGCGATTGCAGCAGCGGATGTCGATCCCATTGCTCGTTGCCTCCGACATCGAACGCGGTGTCGGCCAGCAGGTCAAAGGCTTTACCTTGTTCCCGCACGCCATGGCTTTCGACAAGCTCGGAACCGGTGGCGTTCGCGCTGTTGAAGACTTCGCGCGAGCGTTAGCAGTCGAATCCCGTGAGGTCGGTATTCACATTGCGTTCGGACCCGTAGCTGATGTTAGCACGAATCCCGCCAATCCAATCATCAACACGCGGGCGTTCAGCGATTCGACAGCGCGCGCAGCTGAACTAACCCGCGCCTACGTCACGGCTGGCGAAGCGGCCGGACTGCGCACCACGGCAAAGCATTTTCCTGGACACGGCAGCACCGACCGCGACTCGCATGATTCATTGCCGATCGCCAATCGATCGACCGCGGAACTCAGCGCGTGCGAGCTCGTGCCATTTCAGGCTGCGATCGACGCCGGTTGTCCGCTTGTCATGACGGCGCACGTTGGTTTCCCGGCGCTCGACGCCAGTGGAGTTCCTGCGACGCTGTCGCCAATCATTCTCATTGACTTATTGCGCAAGCAAATGGGATTCGACGGCGTCGTGTGCTCAGACAGCCTATTGATGGCGGGCGTCCGTGCCCTATTCGAAAATGAAGAAGACATGTCGCTCGCCGTGCTAAACGCTGGGGTCGATTTGCTGCTGGATCTCGCGGAACCAGTGCGCGTCGTCGATCATCTGTGCCAATGCGTGGAATCAGGCCAGCTCAAGACGTCTCGTGTCGACGAGGGGTTCGCGCGAGTGTGGGCACTCAAACAAAGTGTCTTCGCATCACCCCCGGCATCGAACCTCACAGCGACTTCAGATCGTATCCAAATTGGCAAGCTTGCAAAACTCGTGGCCGCGGAAGCGATTGAATTGTTCCGGGGCGGCCCCCCTGCTCTTCCGCTGGTCCCGGAAAAGTCATTAGCAGCCATTCTTCTGAAACCCTTTGAAACTGCGATCGAGCCTGCGGAACAACCGCTGGCTGACGAACTCCGCAAGCGATTCCGAAATGTCGCCTACGCCCAGTTGGGTCCGAGATCGGAAGCGCCCACTTACGAAGCCGCGGCGGATTTGGCCCGTGGCGCGGACCAATTGCTGCTTGCGATTATCGTTCGGCCTGCCGCCTGGCATTCGTTTGGACTTCGACCGCAGCAGAAAGAGCTAATTCACCGCCTTTTGGGACTGTACCCTAGCGCAACGCTGGCATCGCTGGGCGTCCCGCACGCATTAGATGACTTCCCGGAAGCGGCCACTTGCATTTGCACCTACAGCGATGTCCCCGTTTCGCAGCAAGCGCTCGTGGAATTCCTATTGCAAGAGGGCAAAGCCGCCGTTGGTTGAAAAGGCCTAGTGCGAACCGGTAGAATAAGACAAGTATCTTTCACAATTGATAATCAGGGGGATCGGAGATTCGATGTCCGAACGGCGTATTGTTATTTTGACGGACGGTCGCACCACCCCCACCGGCGCTAAGACCGCATCTTGCGTCGTGCGTTACAAGCCAAAGGAAGTGGTCGCGCTTCTCGACACGACGCAGCCAGGTAAAACCGCTGGCGAATTGCTCGGCGTCGGCGGATCCATACCGGTCGTTGCGAATCTTGCAGACGCCCCTGGCGCCAACACACTTCTCATTGGTATCGCACCGAGTGGGGGCAAACTCCCTGCCGCCTGGCGAAAGATCTTGCTGGAAGCGATCGACCGGGGAATGAACCTGGTGTCTGGTCTTCACGATTTTCTCTCAAACGATCCTGAGATCGCCGGCGCCGCTTCGAAAAAGGGCGTGGAGATCTATGACGTTCGCAAGAATAACGAAAAGGACGTATCCAACCGACTCAACCTCCGCGAAGACTGTTTGCGAATTCACACGGTTGGGCAAGATTGCTCGGTCGGAAAAATGCTCGCCTCGGTCGAACTGACGATCGGGCTCAAAAAACGCGGCCACGATGCCAAGTTCATCGCAACCGGTCAAACGGGCATTATGATCGAGGGCGATGGCTGCCCAGTCGACTGTGTCGTCAGCGATTTTGTGAACGGCGCGGTCGAGAAACTCATTCTCGCCAATCAACATCACGATATTCTTTTGATCGAAGGCCAAGGCTCGCTCTCGCACCCTCGATATTCCGCTGTAACGCTTGGTTTGCTGCACGGTTGCGTGCCGCATGGCATGATTTTGGTTTACGAGGCAGGCCGCAAGAACGTCCACGGCATGGATTACATTCCGCTCGTGCCGCTTAAAAAGATTGTTGAAGTGAACGAAACCATGGCCTCGCTCGCAATGCCGTCGAAGGTCATCGGCGTCGCAATGAATAGCCGCGCGTTATCGCCCGAAGAAGCCGAAGCGGAACGGGAGCGCGTGGGCCGCGAGCTCGGGCTGCCGGTTTGCGACGTGATTCGACATGGCCCGGATGTATTGATCGACGCGATTCTGGCATTTCGCCAAAAGCTATTTCCGCACCTGAAGGCGAAAGCGGGCTGAAACGCGTCTTGTACGCAAATCGTGGGTCGAGTCAAACATTCAATCAGCAGCAGAATGCCGCGCCGCGCGGTGTGACAACTATGAAGCTCTCGTACAAAAAGTTTGATCTACCGCTGCGGCATGTGTTCACGATCTCGCGTGGCTCCGTGAGCGTACAGCAAACGCTGATCGTGCAAGTGCAATCCGATGGCAAGTACGGCTACGGCGAATCCACCACCAACACGTTCTACGGGGCGACAATCGAGAACATGTCGTCGGTCATTGAGTCGGTTCGATCAATCATCGAGAAATCCACACTCGAAGACCCGCTCGCACTGATTGCCGACATCACGAAAAAGATCCCGCGTGAGAAGTACGCCAACTTCGCGCTGAACGCAATGGACCTTGCGATCCATGATCTATGGGGAAAGCTTCGCGGCGCGCCAGTTTACAAACTCTGGGGACTGACCACCGACAAGATTCCCGATTCGGATTATACGCTCGGAATCGATACGCCCGAGAAGATGGTCGCCAAGATGCAGGAGATGCCCGGCTGGCCCGTTTATAAGATCAAGCTCGGTACGCCGGACGACCTCACCATCGTGCGTGAATTGCGAAAGCACACCGATGCGTTGTTCCGCGTCGACGCCAACTGCGGTTGGACCGCCGAGCAAACGATCGAATTTGCCCCGGTGCTCAAAAACCTGAACGTTGAATTCATTGAACAACCCCTGCCCCCGGAAGACGTGGACGGCGCTCGCCGAGCTTTCGAAGGGTCGATCTTACCGTTGATCGCCGACGAAAATTGCATCGTCGAAAGCGATGTCGATCGCTGCGCGGATAGATTTCACGGGATCAACATTAAATTGACTAAGTGCGGTGGTCTCGCGCCTGCACGGCGAATGGCTGCCCGCGCACGCGAACTCGGTTTGCAAGTGATGGCTGGCTGCATGACCGAATCGACCGTCGGAATCTCGGCGATCGCCCAACTGCTTCCGCTGTTGGACTATGTCGACATGGACGGGGCGGTGCTTATCGCGAAAGACATAGCGACCGGCGTGCGGCTAGACCGTGGCAAGTGTATCTACCCCAACGCCAACGGAAACGGCGTCGAATTGATTGATGGACCGTTCTGAACGGTAAGTTAACCCCCTCACGAAATGCATAACATGGTTCGAAAGATGCTTCCTCCGTTGAATTGGCAGCGATTTGCAACTGCATTTGTTGCTTTCACTTTGATCGCCGCGCTCGGCACCTCTGCCCTTGCGGCGGAGTCTGGCGAAGAACAAAAATCACTGGAAGACACGCTGCAGTCTTTGATCAAGGCGCACGAAGGCGAAGTCAGTCTCGCCGTAAAGAATTTGAAAACGGGCGAATCCTACGAATTCAAAGCCGACCGCCCCATGCCGACGGCGAGCCTTATCAAGCTGGCGGTCATGATCACCACGTACGATGCGATAGAACAGGGCAAACTATCGCTCGATGACATGATCGAGCTCAAAAAAGAAGATCAAGTGCCCGGCTCCGGTGTGCTGACCGCACATTTCTCGCCCGGCACCAAGATTTCGCTGCGCGATGCGATTCATCTCATGATCGTGTATTCCGACAACACGGCCACGAACCTGGTACTCGATAAGCTAGGTATTCCGACGACCAACGAGTACATGGAAAAGCTCGGCCGCCACGAGACACGCATCAACTCCAAGGTGTTCCGCGGCGATACCTCGATCGACAAGGATCGAAGTAAAGAGTTCGGCCTCGGCTGCACAACTGCCAACGACATGGTCGCGCTTTGTGAGCTGTTGCACGACAAGAAAGCGGTCAGCGAGAATGCCTCGAAGCAAATGCTCGATCACATGTACGCGTGTGACGACAAACTAAAAGTTCCCCGCATGCTGCCGCCTGGAACGAAGGTCGCCCACAAAACGGGGTCGGTAAATTCATCGCGCACGGATGCCGGTATTATCGAATCACCCGCCGGCCCCATCGCCTACTGCATACTCACGAACAAGAACAAGGATCAGCGTTGGACCGACGATAACGCGGGCGACATGTTTTGTGCGAAGGTTGGCGCCGCACTCTATCACTACTTCAACCCCAAAAGCGAGACGGCCAGCCCATCGCTCGCTAGCACGTTGCAAATGGGGGCGGATGGCGAAATGGTCACCGCGCTCCAACGCACACTCAATGCGCGGATGAAGCCGGCTCCAGGAATTGGTAGCGATGGCGACTTCGGCCCCGAGACCGAAAACGCCGTTAAGCGTTTTCAGAAGGACAAGAATTTAGAAGTCACCGGAGTTGTCGACTCGGCCACGTGGAAAGCGCTTGGACCGCTCGTGATGGAAGAAGAGCCGGCCACTGAGCCGGCCGTCGTCAACGCGGAAAAAAGCAAAAAGTCTCCGCCCGACTCGCTCGATGGCCCTCCCTTCGTTTCGTGCAAAGCGTGGGCAATTATCGATGGCAATTCTGGCGAATTCCTGGCCGGCGATCATGAAAACGAAAAACGCGAACCGGCCAGCACGACCAAAATCATGACCGCTTATCTGGTCACGCTGCTCACACAAAAAGATCCGAAGCTGCTCGATGAAATCGTCACGTTTTCAGAACGGGCCGATAAAACTTCCGGATCCTCTTCGGAGGTAAAGGCGGGCGAAAAACTGCCTGTAAGCGAATTGTTGTATGGCATGATGCTCCCCTCCGGCAACGACGCGACGGTCGCATTTGCCGAACAGTTTGGCGACCGGTTAGCAGATGACAAAGACAAGGAAGCACACCGCGATGCGTATGACAGTTTCGTCTCGGCGATGAATCGCAAAGCGGCGGAGCTCGGGATGACGTCGACACACTACAATAACACGCATGGATTACCAAGTTCGGGTCACGTGACCACCGCGCGCGAT
The DNA here is from genome assembly GCA_013286045.1 of Planctomycetota bacterium. Taxonomy (GTDB): domain Bacteria; phylum Planctomycetota; class Planctomycetia; order Pirellulales; family Lacipirellulaceae; genus JABDGM01. The sequence continues at coordinate 35,955 of JABDGM010000020.1, forward strand.
CTCGCGCGCGTTGCATACGCCGCGTTTCAAATCCCCGATTTCCGCAAAGTGGTTGGCACGGCAAAACATGGTTATACGCTCGATTCGGTCGCCGGATATCAGCGCAATATCGAGTGGCATAACACCAACCAATTGTTGCGGACGGAGGGTTACGACGGTATAAAAACCGGCACCACAAACGCAGCCGGAAATTGCATCGTTTCCACCTGCGAGCGGAATGGCAAACGACTGATCGTTGTCGTACTCGGCGCGCCTTCAACGGAGGGCCGCTATGCCGATTCGCGTAACCTGTATCGCTGGGCGTGGAAAGATCTGTTGAAAATGGAAGGCGATGACTCCAAAGACACGAAGCGTGTCTCGAAAGCAAACTGATGCACCATCAATTGCGCAGAATCAATGCCTTCTCTTTGATGGCGGTGAGCTTTGTCTCATTTGCCGCTATGGTGCAATTCGTTTCGGCCGATGACGACACGCCTGCGCCCGCCGACAGAAAGCCAATCGAGCTCACCGATCGCGCTCGCGAATTGCATTCGCACTCGCTGTTGATCGACGGCCACAACGACATGCCCTGGGAAATCCGCAAACAGGGGTCGTCGAGCTTCGACAAGATGGATATTTCGAATCCGCAGCCCACGCTGCAAACCGATATCCCCAAATTGCGCAAAGGCGGCGTCGGAGCGCAGTTTTGGTCGGTCTGGGTTCCGGTCGAGGCCGGCTACCGCGGCGAAGCCCTTTCGATGACGCTCGAGCAAATCGACCTCGTCAAGCGAATGATCGACCGCTACCCGGAAACGTTTGAACTCGCGCTCACCGCTGACGACATCGAACGAATCCACGCCAAAGGAAAAATTGCTTCGATGATTGGCGTCGAAGGTGGTCACTGCATCGAAGAATCGCTCGCCGCGCTGGATAAACTGTACAGCCTGGGTGCCCGGTACATGACGCTAACCCATACCGATTCACTCGGCTGGGCCGATTCCGCGACAGACGCTTCCAAAAACAATGGCCTAACGCCGTTCGGGCAGCAAGTCGTGCGGCACATGAATCAATTGGGAGTGATGGTCGATTTGTCTCATGTGTCTGCGAAAACGATGCGGGATGCGATCGCGACTTCGGACGCGCCGGTGATATTCTCCCATTCGTCCGCGTTCGGCATCTGTCCTAGTCCGCGGAACGTGCCGGATGACGTCCTAAAAAGTTTGAAAAATAAAGACGGCGTCGTGATGGTCAATTTTTTCTCCGGCTACGTCGTGCCGTCGGCCGCCAAAACGGCGATTGAGGAGATGGACTACGAGCGCGAGCTAAAGAAAAAATTTAACGGCGATAAGGCGATGTACGAGCCCGAGTTGAAGCGTTGGAAAGCTACGCACAAGTATGCGCGGGGCTCGATTCACGATCTGCTCGATCACATCGACCACATCGCAAAGGTAGCGGGGCCTGAATATATCGGCATCGGCTCCGATTTCGACGGCGTTAACACACTTCCCACGCAATTGGATGACGCCAGCAGCTATCCGTATATTACCCAAGGTCTAATCGACCGCGGTTACTCTGATGAACAAATCAAAGGCATTCTTGGCGGGAATTTACTGCGCGTGATGCGCGGCGTTGAAGCCTACGCGGCGAAACATCACGACGACACACCAAAACAAGATGCCGGGAATTAGCTTGCTCAATTTCGCAGTCTGGCGATTGTTCTGCAGTAAGAGGGGATAACGCGTTGCTTGAACGGAAAGATTACGATCGATTTCGAGTCGCTCCCCTCGACCCGGCCGAGCTACGCGCAAAAGACGTCGAGCGTTTGTTGAAGCAGATCGCGAGCCGTTCGGACGGCCGCCTGACCGTCGAGAAATTTGCTGAGTCGATCGAAGGTCGGCCTATCTACCTTGCCAAGCTCGGCGCCGGCCCGAAGCGCATCTTGCTTTGGTCGCAAATGCACGGCGACGAACCAACTCATACGGCCGTGCTATTGGACTTGGCTAACTATCTGCTCCAAAAGCCGGCTGCGCCCAAGTCGGAAGACCTTCTTTCGAACTGTACGCTTTACTTCATTGTCATGCTCAATCCGGACGGCGCCGAAGCCGTCGAGCGCTACAACGCTCAGGGCATCGATATCAACCGCGACGCCCGTCGACTCTCTACACCTGAAGGACGAGCGCTTCGCAAAGCGGTTGGGACCATCAAGCCGCAGTTCGGATTCAACCTCCACAATCAACACGCGCGGACAAGCGTCGGACACCCGCCGAAGCCGGCCGCCATTTCTGTCTTGGCCCCAGCTCCAGATCCGAGCGGCCATGACACACCGAGCTGGCATCGCGCCAAGTTAATGTGCGCGCATTTCGTCCAAGCGGTTCGCGATGACGTGCCCGGCATGATTTCGCGCTACGACGACACGCACGAACCACGCGCCTTCGGCGATACAATTCAAGCCACGGGCGCTTCCACAATGTTGGTCGAAGCGGGCGGCTGGCCGGAGGCCGATATCGAACCGCTCACGCGCGTCCATTTTCAGGGCATGCTTTCCACGCTGCACGCGATCGCTACCGACAAAGATCTCGAAGCGGACATCACTCTGTACGAAAAGCTTCCCGAGTCAAACTCCGGGCGTCAGCTCGATTGCGTGATTTCCAACGCGCAAGTGCTCACTGCAGTCACCCCCTCGGCATTCACCGCCGATCTTGGCATCGAGCAATCACGAACCGAGCGGCTCGGCGGCGGCACGAAAAGCGATGGCAGAATCATCGAAATCGGCGACCTTAGCACTCTCTCCGCAAAACAACACGTAGATGGCACAGGTTGGATAATTCTCCCCGGCCAACTGGCATTTCTAGAATCGTGGGCGCCCGGCGGTTCTATTTCTGATAAGCAACTCGATTTATTATTGGCAAAAGGCGTCACTACGATCATTGGCTGCGTCGATCTGGCGAGTCGGGAAGCGATCGATGCAATCGCGACTCCAGCAATTCTGCCGATTAACTGGGCGTTTGTGGGCCGGATCGACAAGGCGTCTTCCCTGCCTACTGCGGAACTCGTCGAGCATGCCGCTGCCGCCGCGAATCGCGGCTTAGTCGCCATCGTGACAGATCGTGCCGATGAGAAAATGTGGCATCAACTCGATCGGATCGGTTTACCGCTAATACAGCCGAGCAAGTTGAAAGACACTTTGCCGAACGGTTCGTATTGTGACATCTCCGAGCAGTCTGCAAAGCGTTACTCGACGCTCGATCTTCCCGGAAAGCGCGGCAAAATCGGACGCGGAGTGAGCGCCGATCTGGCGATCTTCAAAGTCGGCAATAAAGTCGACGAAAAACAGGCCCCCGATTGGAAGCAGCTCAAACGCGTCGTAGTTGCAGGCGAAACCGTGTGGGACGACAATCAGCGCGGTGACTCGAATCCCGGCGTCTTCCTTCGGCGCAGTTAGGCCTGTAGGGCTTCCTCATGCTCAACAAAATCTGGTTCTGGTTGTTGTGCATTGGAATCATCTACGGCTTTTGCAAGGCAAGTTATCAAACCAGGTTTCCCCCGCCTGCGCCTGCTGTCGCACCCGCCTCGTCCGACGCAAGTAAGAAAGATGCGCCTCCCGATGACTCCGCGCTAACCGCGATGGGTAAGCGGTTAAACAACGCCGTCCTCGAGGCGACAAAGTCGTCGATCGATATCTGCATTCCTCTCATCGGCATCATGGCTCTGTGGTTGGGACTTCTGAATGTCGCTAAGGACGCCGGCTTGATTGATGTATTCGCGCGCATTGTCCGGCCATTGATGCGATGGCTCTTCCCGGAAGTGCCCGACGGCCATCCCGCCCAGGGTGCGATGCTTATGAACTTCGCAGCGAATATGCTCGGTCTGGATAACGCGGCAACTCCCATGGGCCTCAAGGCCATGGAAGATTTGCAAACGCTAAACCCGGTGAAAGATACGGCGACAAATTCGATGGCGCTGTTTTTGGCAATTAATTGCGGCAGCGTTACCCTGATCCCATTCACCATCATTGGCTACCGCTATGCGAGTGGCAGCAAGGATCCGTCGGGAATCATCCTCGGAACGTTATTGGCGTCGTCGGCGAGCGTCGTCGCGGGCATCGCTGCCGCACGCTGGTTGTCCAGGTCGCCAAAATATCGAGTTGCAATGAGCGACGCTTCAGAGCATGCAATTTCCGCCGGCGAAGGAGGGGCCGCACCATGACTTTTGCCGAGCAAATGCAAGCGATCACCGCGTTCATGGAAGCGGTTAGCCAATGGGCGATTCCAGCGCTTGTCCTCATGATCATTCTCACGGCCGCTTATAAGCGCGTGCCGATGTATGAGTCGTTCGTCACCGGAGCGAAGGAAGGCTTTGGCGTCGCGGTCATGATCATCCCCTACCTCGTCGCGATCTTCTTCGCGATCAAGGTGTTCATCGCGAGCGGCATGTTCGACGACATCAAATACGGGCTCACAATCGCCATGAATTCGATCGGCCTTGGCGCCTACACCGAATCCCTCGACTTGCTTCCGCTGGCGATGACGAAACCGCTCACCGGCAGCGGCGCGCGAGGGATCATGCTGGAGATTTTCCATCTCCACGGCCCTGATAGTTTCCTCGGCAAGACCGCCTCGATCATGATGGGCAGCAGCGAAACTACGTTTTATATCCTAACGGTGTATTTCGGCTCGGTTGGTGTGAAGAAAGTGCGGCATACCCTGATCGCGTGTCTCTGTGCCGATGCGGCAGGAATGGGAACCGCAGTTGTGCTGGGCTATTTGATGTACCACGGCTAAGTTACGATCGACGATTGAGCCCACCATGCCGCCCACTATTCAACCAAGAGCGCTTCGCAAAGGCGACACGATTGGCGTCGTAGTACCCGCAGGACCGCTCAATCGTGAGCGAATCGATCGAGCCCTAGCTCGCGTGCGGGATCGCGGCTTTAAGATTAAAACGTATGGCGACATTTACCGCTCGCGCGGCTATTTGGCCGGCGACGATGCGACTCGTGCCAACGAGTTCATGGCGGCATTCGTTGATACCGAGACATCGGCCGTGTGGTGCGCTCGCGGCGGCTACGGCGTTATGCGAATGATGCATCTCATCGATTTCGATGTGATTCGAGATAACCCCAAAGTCTTCGTCGGCTTCAGCGATATAACGGCGCTTCATATTCCAATTCAGAAGCGGACCGGCCTTATCACCTTCCATGGCCCGAATTTGCAAGACGGTTTTGGCAAGCCCGAAGATATGTCGGCTGCGAATCAAACCGCCCTCTGGCGAATGATCGCGGCAGATCAACAGTCGACGATTGGCAGCGGCTACCAATATGATTTCAGAGACGTTTCGGATCTTTCGTTGCGAACGATCTGCGGTGGTTCGGCCGTTGGCGAGCTAACGGGCGGCAACCTCGCGATGCTTAGTGGAACCATGGGCACGCCCGACGAGGTCGATACGACCGGCCGCGTCCTGTTTCTCGAGGACGTCAGCGAGCGACTCTATCGCATTGATCGATACCTGACCCAATTGCGACTCGCCGGGAAGTTCGACTCGGTAGCCGGCGTGCTGCTCGGCAGCTTCTCTTACGACGCGGATGATCAGCCGGAAAAACCGAGCGACGTCGCCGCGTTTCTCGACGAGTTTTTCTCGACTATAAAAGTCCCGGTCCTGGCTGGCTTTCCCGCAGGCCACGACAAATTCAATCTAACTTTGCCCATGGGCGGACGAATTAAACTGGACGCCGACGGGCAGCGAGTTACATTGTTGGAAAATTGCGTCGCGGCAGTTTGAATCCTCCTCGGTTCGCCCAATGAACGATTTCGCCAAGCTGATCGACAATGCAGCTGACATTTTCGGTTGGGTTCTAGTGCCGGTCATTCTTCTTTCGGCCCTCTACTTCACCGTTCGCCTTCGTTTCGTGCAATTCGTTCGATTCCGCGAAGCCGTACGCGAAACGATCGCGAGCCGCCAGGTCGGAGCCAACGGAGCTCTTTCTCCGCTCCAGGCATTTATGACGGCGATCGCAGCCACGGTGGGGACTGGCAATATCGTCGGTGTCGCAACCGCGCTAATTTCGGGCGGCCCGGGCGCTCTGTTTTGGATTTGGTGCTACGGCCTGCTCGCTATGGCGACCAAGTTTGCTGAAGCCTCGCTCGGTATGCACTTTCGCGTGGCCCGCGGCGAAATGGTTCTGTCCGGCCCAATGTATTACCTTCGCGACGGTCTCAAAGCACCGTGGCTTGCAGCGGTTTTCGCAGTCCTGGGGGGTTTTGGCGTTCTGCTCACGACTCCGCTGACGCAACCCAATTCCATTGCCGTGGCGCTGGCGAGCCAGTTGAAAACCGTGAACGTCTCCCTCGGGGAAATTAATCTACTCAATTACACGATCGACGGTACCCAACTCGCGATCGGGTTGATCCTCGCCGTGCTGACTTGGCTCGTCATCGTACATGGCATCAAATCGATTGGTCGCGCGGCAGAAAAGCTGTCGCCAGTGAAAGTCGGTTTTTACATGATTGGCGCGCTCGTTGTGATTGTCGTGAATATCGCCAAGTTGCCCGCAGTTCTGGCGTTGGTTTTTCACGACGCTTTTTTGCCGCACGCCGCGACAGGCGCCGCCACGGGCTTTGCGGTAAGGCAAGCGATTAGCTACGGCATTCGCCGCGGTGTGTATGCGAACGAAGCCGGTTACGGAACCGCGGCCGTTACCTACGGAACCGCCAAAAGCCAGCGCCCCGATCAACAGGGCCTCGCGGCGATGATGGATGTCTTCATCATTACCTTTATCACATGTACGTTGAGCGGGTTTGCAATTCTGCTGACCGGCGAATGGAATACTGGCAAAGATGGCCCCGCCGCAATCCCAGCCGCGTTCAGTTCCGCCATGCCCGTGCTTGGCGGCTGGATGGTCGCGATCTCGATTTTCCTATTCGCGTACACGGTGCTCATCGGCTGGGAGTACTACGGTGAGCAGTTCTTCGAGTACCTGTTCGGGCCCTGGATCGTCAAACCATTCCGATGGATTTATTGCTTGCTAATTCCATTCGGCGCCGTCATCCAAGTGAAAGCTGTCTGGGCTTGGGGTGATATCTTCAATGGCCTGCAAGTTTTCCCAAACATGATCGGATTGATCGGCCTTAGCGGCATCGCCGCGACCTACGCCCAACGCCGCTTCCGGGAGCCGCCCCGGGCCGACTAGGCAATTGCAAACTCGGTCTCTTGCCTTCGGTGCCACGCCCTGTTTACCCTGTGGAAGTAGTTAGATCAACTTTGCGGTTGGTTTGCCGTGACAATTTTACCTCGCGGAGGTCCTTCAATGATTCGCACTTTGTATTTGGCGTGTATCGCATTATTCGTATTGAGCGGCGTGGCGTCTTCCAAAGAACCCAAGGAACTATTTAACGGCAAAGACCTAACCGGCTGGGACGGTGATTCGCGCGTGTGGGGCGTCGAAGACGGCGCGATCGTCGGCCATACCAAAGATGTGCCGCTAAAAGCCAACACGTTTCTCATCTGGAAGGGCGGCGATGTCAAAGATTTTAAACTCACTTGCAAGTTCAAGCTCGAAGGCGGAAACAGCGGCATTCAATACCGCAGCAAAGTGATCGACCCAGATCAGTGGATTGTGGGCGGCTACCAGGCCGATATGGACGGCGAAAACAAATACACCGGAATTCTGTATGAAGAGCGCGGCCGCGGCATTCTCACGAATCGCGGCGACAAGCACACGACCAATAAGGATAAAAGCAAGGATAAAACCGAATCGATTGGCAACGCAGACGAACTCGCCAAAGCCATTCACCAAAACGATTGGAACGAGTACGTGGTCGAAGCCCGCGGCATCCATCTCAAACACTCGATCAACGGCAAACTCATGAGCGAGACCATCGACCATGACAAGGAACACCGTGCCGATTCCGGAGTGCTCGCCTTGCAAGTTCATGCCAACTTGCCAATGCCGATGACTGTCCATTTCCGCGACATTAAGCTCGAAGAGCTCGAGCCGGCTGCATCAAAGGATGGTTCGTCAAAAACGAGTAAGAAGTAATGCCGCAACGAACGCATGTCTTGATCGGGTCGCACGACCTGAAGCCGCTCGATCCTGTTGAATTCCGCGGCGATCGTCACGGGGCAGATGTGTGGCAAGTACGCATGCGCACGCTGCACGGTGGCCGCTCGGAAGGCGTGCAACTCGTGGAGCTCGACAACGGCGCCATCTCGATCGATGTGCTGCCAACGCGTGGCATGGGTATCTGGCGCGTCCGCCGCGGAGATACGACGCTGGGATGGCAGGCGCCGGCCGGTCAACCCGTTCATCCATCGTTGGTGCCGCTCATGGAACCCGCCGGCCTTGGCTGGCTCGATGGATTCAACGAACTTCTCTGCCGCTGCGGACTGGAAAGCAATGGACCGCCCGAGTTCGATGACGCCGGGCGACTCTTGCGACCTTTGCATGGGCGTATCGCAAACACGCCAGCCCACCGCGTAGAGCTTTTGATCGACGAAGATCTGGGAAAACTTACGCTGCGCGGCATCGTCGATGAATCGCGGTTTCACTTCCAATCGCTGCGATTGACGTCTTCGATATCCACGTCGATTGGTTCCAACGAATTCTCCTGGTCCGATGAAGTCGAGAACATCGGCGGTCGCGATGCGTCTCTGCAATTGCTGTATCACTTCAACATTGGCCAGCCACTACTGAAACCAGGCTCGCGAATTACCGCCCCGCTCGGAACTGTCGCACCGCTAACAAAAGTTGCAGCCGATGAGGGCGTGGCGACGTGGAATCTCATGCCGCCGTCGAGGCCGGGCTCGGCCGAGCAAGTCTTCGTGTTGGATCTTGCCGCCGACGACTCCGGCAACACGGGCATGCTCGTCGACAGATTGTCGAATAATGAAGCGGTCAGCCTCCGATTCAATAAGGCCAGCCTTCCATGCTTCTCCGTTTGGCGAAACACTCCCGCCGAATCGGACGGCTATGTGCTGGGAGTCGAACCCGGAACAAACTATCCCAATCCGCGCTCGTTCGAAGAACGGCACAATCGCATAATCACACTTAAGCCCGGCGCTCGTTGGTCCACCGAGATCAGGGCAAAATGGTTGTCTGAAGCGTCTGCCATCGAAAAGGAACGACTCGCGATCGAGGCAATTCAAGGTGCCAGCCGACCCGAGTTGCTCTCCGCGCCTCGCTCACAGTGGTCGACTAGCGCGAGCTAACTAGGCTCAACCGACGTCGACCCACCTGCCCGATTTCGCGCTCGCGAGCACCGCGTCGCACACCTTCTGCGTTTCGAGCGCTTCGCGGAACGTCGGTGACGTCGGTTTATTCTTTCCTAAACCGTCCAGAAAATCTGCCACTTGATGCACAAATGAGTGTTCATAGCCAATTTGCAAACCTGGCACCCACCAACGATCCATGTAGGGCATATCACCATCCGTAACATGAACGGATCGCCAACCACGCACGATGGAATCATCGCGATGATCGAAGTAGCTCAATCGGTGCAAGTCATGCAAATCCCAGGCGATCGACGCATCCGCACCGTTGATCTCGAACGTATACAGGGCCTTGTGACCGCGGGCATAACGCGTCGATTCGAAAATCGCCAATGATCCGTTCGCAAACCGGCACAAAAATGCGCATGCGTCGTCGATTCCGACTGGCTCGACCTTTCCTGATTCCGTGTGCTTCCGCTCCTTGATGAACGTCTCGGTCATCGCCGTGACAGTTTTGATCGGTCCGTTAAGCCACAATGCGGTGTCGATACAGTGCGCCAGCAAGTCGCCCGTCACGCCGCTTCCCGCAGCTTTGGCATCGATTCGCCACAACCCTGCCCCGCCCTGCGGCAAGTCGGCCGAAATGGTCCAGTCTTGCAGAAAGTTCGCGCGATAGTGAAAGATGCGCCCCAGCCGGCCCTCATCAATGAGCTGTTTCGCAAGCGACACCGCCGGCACGCGGCGGTAGTTGTACCAAACCGTGTTGCGAACGCCGGCCTTCTCGACCGCATCCACCATCTCCTGCCCTTCCGCCGTGTTCATCGACAGAGGTTTTTCACACAAAATCATCTTGCCGGCCTTGGCCGCGGCGATCGCCATATCATGGTGCAAGTTGTTCGGCACGCAGATATCAACCGCGTCGATATCCTTCCGCTCGATCAGTTTCCGCCAATCCGTTTCGACGGATGCATAGCCCCACGTATCGGCAAACGCTTTGGCCTTCGCTTCGTCGCGCGCACAAACAGCCTGCAGAACCGGCTCATATTCGAGATCGAAGAAATTGTTGACGCGGTTATACGCGTTCGAGTGCGCCCGGCCCATGAAGCCGTAACCGATCATTCCGATGCGGAGTGGTTTGCGTTTCGACATGTTTCACTCAGAAAAAAATAAATTGACGACCGTTATTCTTCCCACCCATGCGCATCGCGAACAGCGACCATCATCGCCAGAATGTCATTCCAAGTTCGCGGATTCATCAGCGTTTCGTTCGGGAACATACAGCCATCCCAGCAAATATGTTCGAATCTCTTGTTCGGCTGGCCCTTCTCATCGCGTAGCCAGTACCCGGCATACTTCACAACATCCAACTTGCCATCCGGCGCGTTTGGCAAACAATGCCGACCCGTTTTGTCGTGCGAGCCCGATCCGAAAACTTCGCCGTTATTTTGGGCGACGTGAAAATCAATCGTCCACGGCCGCAGTAAATCGGTGAGCTTTTTATAACCAGCCTCGAAGGCGGGGCGATCGTCCCAGCGGAAATCTGCAGGCACCAACCGATCTTCCGGCGCATTGTGCCCCATCATAAACAACAATGTGTGCGCCATATCCGCCTGAAAACCAAGCATCTTGGGTCGGTTCACTGCCTCAAGCAACTCAACCATGTGGCGTGCGCTGTGCATCCCGCCCCAGCAAATTTCCCCTTCGGCGGCCAGCCGCTCTCCGAACTCTTCGGCGATGTCACACGCCTTACGGAACGTATCTGCGATCCGCTGCGTACTGGTCTTCGGATTAGTCGCCCACTCAGACGGTGAGCATGCAGAGTCGATCCGCACCACGCCGTAGGGCCGAATTCCGATTTGTTTTAATGTCCGTGCAATTCGGCACCCTTTGCGAACCTGCGTGAGAAAGTTTTCTCGAGCTGCCTCGTCGCCCATGGCCGATCCGCCCCCGGTCGGCGGCCACACCGGCGCAACGACAGATCCGACTACAAGCCCATGCGAACGAACTTTATTTGCGAGTTCCTCTAATTGTTTATCCGTGGAGTCGATATTCACGTGCGGATCGAACAAAAACAAATCCACACCGTCAAACCGCTGGCCCTTTACTTCGGCCGCCGCCGTGAGCTCAAGCATCGTATCCAGCCCGATCGGCGGTTCGCTCCCCTCCCCTTTGCCAACAACACCGGGCCACGCGGCATTGTGTAGTTTCGGAAGGTCGAATTGATGTTCAGCCATTACTTATGTTCCTCGAGAACTGCCGCCACGCTACGCCGCTAGGAGACCAGATTCGCATCGCGGGCGAGCAACCATCGGCCGTCCGATTGTCTTTGCAGGATAGTCAACGTGAATCCCGATCGCTTGATCGGCGTGCCGCCAGGCGGCGTGATAGAGATTTGAATGTAGTTTCGCAAGTACGCCCAGTCGCCAAGCATTCGCAACTCGCGGATTTCTGAAGTGCCGTCCATTTTGACACCTTTCATTGCGGCCGAGCTCGATGCAAACACTTCCTTTCCAAATGGCTCTCGCCCCGGCACCATGAAGACCACGTCGTCTGTCATCAAACTCAACACGGTCTGCACGTCGCCCGATTTGCTCGCGGCCATCCAAGTGGCGACCAGGTCGCGAATCGCTTGCTCATCCTGATTCATCTCGACAGAAGACCCTGGGCCGGTTCCTTTGGAAGTTAGCGAGCTGTCTGATTTCACTTGCCGCCAGGCGTAGGCAAGTTCGCGTGCACATCGGGCCCAAAGTATCGCAATCCAACGAGCGGTTCACTGCCCGTGTTCTCGATCTTCACGCCCGCCCGCGCCGCCTCGTAGGAAATGAAGACTTCGTCTTCCGTTCGCGCGCCAAAGCGAATCATGACCGGCGTCTGAATGTCGAGCGAACCCATTCTGCCGCGTCCCTGAACCGTGATCCAACCACTGGCGCCGGGATCTTGCAGTGTACAACTTGCACCCGGGTCGAGCGTCAACTCCTTCGAGCTGAAAAGCTGATGCCCGTCGACCGTGCCGTATACGATCCAGCGATCCGTATACCCCTTGCCGCTTCGTTCCTTGTCGATGATCGGCTCGAGATAATTGTGCTCTTTGAAGTGCGTATCGACGTTCTTGTCCCAGTCGAGCTGACCGACAATGAAGTCGAGATCTTTGTGCTTGTCAGCCGGCATGTCCTTCACGAGCAGCGACCACGGCACCTCACGACCCTCTACGAGCGATTGGTACATACCAAACACATCCGACCCCCACTGCGGCTCATAAGTGCACAGCGACCCCGGCGCGTGCAACACGCCCGGAGGAATCAACCAGCCCGTTCCACGTTTCAACCGGTAAGCGCGCGACAGATCCAGAATGCCGTTGTCTCCCTTGCTCCAATCTTCGAGACATTTGCGCACCTGAGCCTTGGTCGTCCCCGGTTCGAGCCCCATAAACGTGTACGCGAAGTTGTTGTCCACATTGTTGAGTTGCGGCGGGAAGTAATAACTTTCCGGCTTCCCCTCCTGGCCTACGAGCTTGGCATCGGCAAAGCCTTGGTGCATGTGGTGTGGAATCGGCCCCATATTATCGAAAAACTTCGAATACACCGGCCAACGGTTGTACTTCTTGAACATCGCGTCGCCGATCAGCGTGGACCCCGCCTCGGCGACCGCATCGCGAAGCAAGAACTCCTCGCCTTCGAATTCGCAAAAACTCAACCCTTCATTCCATACTCGGCCTTCGTTCGCCGCTTCGGTCGTGCTCGAAAACCACCGCTCGTCGATGCCGCCGCGATGTGCTCCATATGCATACCAGTCATCTGGATGCAGCTTGATCCGTTTGCCCGGATGCAAAAACGACCGCGGAACCCATGTCGGCGTTAGCCTTAATAAACCCTTACCCGCTTCGAGCGCGCGGCTTAACAAGCCGGAAACATTGTCGCTTTTGGGCGCTTTCGAAGGAGCACTCTTTACGGAAGACATAATTTAAAATCGTTCGTTGAGAGAAAAAATAGTATTTGAATTCGAAAGACTCAGCCGCCGCCGCGTGGGCGACCACTATCGAGCAAACTTCACCAGCCGAGCGATTGTTCCGCTATGGCCCCTTGGTAAGCGCCCTCGCCCGATCGGCCAACTTCCCATTCGGATCGGCCTTCAAAGCTTTCTCCGCCGCCGATTTCGCAGCCGCCGGATCTTTGTCCTTGATCTTCTCAGCGATAAAAATCGCCGTCTCGGCCGCATGTTGCTTCAACTCCTGATCATCCATGAACGAGCTCGCCAGCTGAATCGTCTCGGCCGATGGGCACCGCTTGAGAATGTCCAAAGTCAACTCCCGTTCCTCCGGTCGCTTCGCCAGCTCCAGCCCTTGCCGAAACATTGCCAGCCGCTCGGCGTCGGGCATCTTTTGCTGCCGCGCGATTCGAAGATAACCACGCAATGCGCGTACGCGGAACTTATCCGATGCCGAGCCTTTCGTTATTTCCAATAAGGCCGGCGCCGCATCGGCCGCCATCCATGCGCCCAACACCTGCGTTCCCACATCCTGCAGGTCGGGATCGCCCGATTTCGCAGCGGCAGAAACCGTTTCGAGCGCTTTGGGACCGCCCATCGCTCCCAACGTCCGTAACATGCTCGCCTTGGCCGTGGGCGAGCTGTTCGACATATTTTTTGCCAATTCGGCCGCGGTGGCCTCGCGATCCGGCATTCTCACACATGCCGTTTGCAACGCTTTTTCAGCCAGTTTTGCATCGTCCGCATTACTCGCATTCGCAACCTCGGAAATCAAAAGCGATAAATCCGCCGGGCTTGCCGTTGCCCCGAGAGCGACCAGCGCGACATTCCGCGCTGCCTCATCCGGCCCGTGCAAGACCTTCGTGAGTTCTGCGACCGCGTTGATCCGTCGCTTTCCAATCAATTCCACGAGCACTTCCAATGACTTACCTTTGGCCTCGGTCAAGCTGTGAGCTAGCTCCACGTTTACCGCATCTCCCGGCAATGCGGCAAGCGCTGACTTCGCAGCCTCTGAGAGGGCCGCGTCCTCGTCGGTTGCAATCTTCAGCAGCATGGGTACTGCGGATGCGTCGCCCAATCGTCCGACGGCTTGAATCGCCGCCAGCCGCACTTGCCCATCCCCAACCGCCACTGCGTGCAATACGGCTGGCGGCAACTTCGCGTCACCGCGATCGCCAAGCGCCGCAATCATGAGAGCTTCCCGCTCTGGCGGAGCGTTTGCTAACTCACCTGCCAGCGCCTCTGCAACTTCGCGACCCTGCATTTCCCTCACTATCTTCAGGCCCAACGCAAACCGTTTTTTGTCGGGCGACTTCAACTGTTCGACGAGCAGCGGAATGCCGCCAGCGCCTCGCGCCACGATCGCCCCCCGCGTGGCCTCCAAGATTCTTTGTTTGGGAACGTCCGCCTTGCGAATTTGATCGTAGAGGTCAGCCGCTTGATCATTCTTCCCGCTAGCCAACATACGTTCCGCACAGAGCACACATCCCTCTGCCACCGCCGATCGCACGGCGGGCGAACCATTGCCAAGCGACTGCCGAAGCGTGTTCGTCGCCTGCTCATTTCCGATACGCCCCAGCGCCACCGCGGCGGCGCACGCAATTTCCGCATCCGAATCTTTGAGTCGGTCCGAAAGTACGCCAACAGCTGCACTGCTGCGACGCACGCCAATGGAATTGATACAGCCCACTGCCAACCGGCCTTGTAGCGTTTTCGCTGCATCTACGAGCGCGGCTTCCGCGGCCGCATCGGGAATCGCCTCGAGCGCGATTCGCGACCAGGACGACAACTGCTCATCCGGCAACAGTTTAGCCAATTCAGGCACCGCATCTTTGCTGCCGTAAATCGCAAGTTGTTTGCACGCAATCGCCTTTTCTGCCGGCGCGCCGGAACGTAGCGTGTCGATCAATTGATTCTCAGTCGGAACCGGTTGATTATTCGCGCCGCAAGCGATATCCGCCGCGGAAATCGCGATTAGGCCGACCAATGCGATCCAGCAATTTAAACGTGACTTATTCATACTCACCGCCCTAACGCTTCACGACCAACGAATGCCCGACAATTCGATGAAACAGACTCGCCATCAGATCCGCCACGGTTCGCGTAGCGCCTCCGATCGCAATCGGTTGGCCTGGGCATCGTCAATGAATTCATGCTTGTCCAGGTCGTAGTTGACCTTGCGATTCAGCGCAAGAGCAATGTTCGAGGCGTGACAAGTGATATGCGCAAAACATGCCGCCTCGGCATTTCCCTTTGGCTTGCCGCGCGTCTTCACGCAGTCGAGGAAGTCGCGAACGTGGAACGTCGCCGGATAGCCGTCGATTTCGGCCACCGTTCTGCCCGCCATCAATTCTGGCGAGCTCAGCACGATCTTGCCGCTGTCGCCTGCTTCAACCCAACCTGTTTCACCTTCAAACCTCACCGGACACGACCCCAGCGGCAACCACCCGGTTTCGCGGAAGACGAGCTTCACGCCGTTTGCATAGCGAGCCACCATCTGTCCGTTTTCCGGCGGGTTGTATTCAATCGGCGCGGTGCCATCCGCCCCGACGGCCCACTGGCACAAATCCACGCAGTGCGATCCCCACTCCAAAACGCCGCCGCCAACTAGCCCGCCGCCCTTTTCGAAGTTGAAGCCATCCAGCAACTTCTCGTTGAACGGACGCCACGCCGCCGGTCCTAAATACATATTCCAGTCGACGACTTCCTTATCAGGTTCTTTCTCGGCAGGAAGCCACCCGCTCATGAGCGCCGTCATCCCCATGGGATGCGCGTAAACCGTGTGTAACTTCCCGAGCTTGCCAGTTCGCGCCAGCTCGCACGCAAATGCAAAGTGCGGCAGATTTCGCCGCTGCGTACCAACTTGAAAGACCACTCCGGTCCTCCGCATGGTTTCGACCAGAGCCAGGCTCTGCGCAATGTTCTTCGTGCACGGCTTCTCGCAGTACATGTCCTTGCCGGCCCTTGCGCTGTTCATCGCAGCCGTCGCATGCCAGTTCGGGCCCGTCGCGATCAGCACAGCATCAATATCATCACGAGCCAGCAAGTCCCGAAAATCGCGATATCGTTCGCAATCTTGGTTTCCGTACTTATCGTCCGCGATCTTCTTTACCGCGTCCCGCCGCTCGGCCTTCACATCGCAAACCGCCAGGAACTGCACATCCTTCTGCTCCAAAAAGCAGCCCAGGTCGTACGTTCCACGGTGGCCAATGCCGATGCCTCCCAACGTAATGCGTTCACTGGGCGCTATGTGGCCATCCAGTCCCAGTGCGGAACTGGGAATCGGCAGACTTCCAAACGCCGTGGCAGCCAAGCTCGCCTTCGCTGAAGTTCGCAGAAACCCACGCCGCGATACACGATCCGCCCGCCTGCTGTTCATGCGATTCACCTGCAGCCCAAAGAGAAAGGGAGAGAGTGATGCGTTTTCACGCAGCTATAAAGCCCTTATATACAAAGGACTTACCGCCCGCAAGTAGCCGCCGCTTCTGAACGCCGCCAGCGAATTTGTGCAACGTTTCGCACGCCGTATTCTCGGTGCGCCGCGCGCTACGAGCGAATCGCACGTCTACTTCGTAGACAACTGCGCCTTCAACCACCCGGGCCGATTCGTGGTGATCGACCACGCCCCAAGATCCGCATAAAACTTGGCGACTTGCGGATCGTCGACCGTCCATACGCTGAATTCGCCGCAACCAAGATCCTTCAGCCGTTTGAGAAACGCCGCGTCCAAATAATCCGGCACAGCCTCCGCATCAAGCCCATCTGCCTTGATACGCTTCAGCGTATCAGCAACTTCTTCGGCCGTTGGCTGCTTGTGCTTTTCGTCCTTCTTCTTGAATCCGCACAACCATAGCGCCTTGATATGCGGCATCTGCTTTTTGCACTCGGCGATCGCATCATCGTGAAAACTGATCAGCACAATTTGCTCCGGCGACACCGAGGACTTCTCAATGACCTTCGACATCGGCCCAACGACTTCAGGACCCGACTTCAACTCCAAAAACACCTTTTTGCCGACCGGGACAGCAGCGAGCACCTCTTCCAGCGTCGGAATTCGCTCCCCTTTCCATTTCGGGTCTTTCCAACTTCCGATATCGAGTCCCCGCAGCTCATCGAATGGCGCTTTGGTAATTGAGAGCTTCTTACCAGCGACGCGCTTGGTATCCGCATCGTGCAAGTCGAGAACATGCCCATCGGCCGCGAGCCAGTAATCCCCTTCAAAGCCGTCGGCACCCTGCTCAATCGCAAGTTTATAGGACGCAATTGTATTTTCCGGCGCGTCGTGCGAAGCGCCGCGATGACCAATGATCAGCTGGGCAGAAGCGGAAGTGGAAACGGAACACATCAGGATAAAAACCGCTGCAAAACGAAACGCGAACCGGGCCATCAGGTTATCCTTTCAGTCGCATTGATGCTATGCGAATTCAATTGCTCAACCGCTGTCTACGAAAGGTCCGGCAGCGGGCCGACATCAAACTAACGGCCAAAATCACCATCGCCGCAGAGGCAGGCTCCGGCACCGCAACAAGTTCGCCTGCCCCCGCGCCTGACGTCTGCCCAAAATGCTGCCGCCAAATATTGTAGTCGTTGAAATCGACGACTTGG